>DASVVI010000326.1:0-2715 GCA_036386635.1 Longimicrobium sp. | reverse complement strand
CTCGAAGGCGTTGAGCTGCAGTTGCCCCGCCTCCGACGCCATCGTCACGGTCACGTCGTTGCCGATCACCTCGAAGGCCACCTGGTTCATCACTTCCGGGATCACCGGGTTCACCTTGCCGGGCATGATGGAGGAGCCGGGCTGCATCGGCGGCAGGTTGATCTCGTTGAGCCCTGTGCGCGGCCCGGACGAGAGGAGGCGCAGGTCGTTGCAGATCTTGCTCAGCTTCACCGCCACCCGCTTGAGCACGCCCGAGACCTGCACGAAGGCGCCCGTGTCCGCGGTGGCCTCGATCAGGTCGGGCGCCGTCTCGAGATCGAGCTGCGTGATCTCGGATAGGCGCTGGCACACCAGGGCGGCGTAGCGCGGGTCGCTGTTGATGCCGGTGCCGATGGCGGTGGCGCCCATGTTGGTCTCGCGGATCAGCGCGGAGGCCTCGCGAAGCCGGTCCATGTCCTCGCCGATGGTGACGGCGAAGGCGTTGAACTCCTGGCCGAGCGTCATCGGCACCGCGTCCTGGAGCTGGGTGCGGCCCATCTTGAGGACGTCCGCGAACTCGGCGCCCTTGGCGAAGAAGGCGTCGCGCAGCTCGCCCAGCGCCCTCACCAGGTCGTCGATCCCCCAGTGCGCGGCGATCTTGAGCGCGGTGGGATACACGTCGTTGGTGCTCTGGCTGAGGTTGACGTGGTTGTTGGGATGCACCACGTCGTAGTCGCCCTTGCGCCGCCCCATCAGCTCCAGCGCGCGGTTGGCGATGACCTCGTTGGCGTTCATGTTGGTGGACGTCCCCGCCCCGCCCTGCACCACGTCCACCACGAACTGCGCATGCAGCCCGCCGTCACGGATCTCGCGGCAGGCGCGGACGATGGCGTCGGCTACGTCTTCCGGCAGGAGGTCCAGCTCCCTGTTGGCCAGCGCGGCGGCTTCCTTGATGGCCGCAAGCGCGTGGATCAGGTAAGGGTACTGCGAAACCGGGATCCCCGTGATGGGGAAGTTCTCGGTGGCGCGCAGCGTCTGCACGCCGTAGTACAGGTCCACGGAGAGCTGGCGCTCGCCCAGCAGGTCGTGCTCGGTGCGCAGCTCGCCGGAAAGGTACCCGCTGCCGCGTCCGCTCAGGAGCGTGTTGGCGTACCGGAGCCGCGACGAGATCACCTGCGCCGCGGCGGTCACCAGCTTCCCATACAGCTGCGGGTGCTCGCCGGCGATGCGGGCCACGGCGTCACGAGGAATCTCCACGAACTCGGCGTCCTCGGTCACCACGCCGCTGGTGGAGTGCGGGTAGTCGTCCAGCAGGCTCCCCTCGCCGAATGACTCGCCTTCGGTGAGGAGGTGCAGCACCTGGGGCCGCCCGTTGAAGCCCTTTACGATCTGCACCCGCCCCTTCACCAGCACCCCGAACGCGCGGCGCGGCTGGCTCTCGCGAAAGACGTACGCGCCCACTGGGCAGCTCTTGGACTGCGCGTGCGCGGCGAGCATGCCGAGCTCCTCGTCGCTGAGCGCTTGGAAGAGCGGGTGCGAGCGGAGGGCGGCGGCGGCGGACCGGTCCATGGCGACTGCGGGGGAACGTTGGATGGGTGACGAGGGCCGGGAACCGACCCCCGCCCGAGCGCTGTAACCTGTTCTCTCTGCCTCGTGTACGCAACCCGGTGCATGGAACGGAGATTGCACCCCCGCGCCCCTCCTTGGACCGGACGGGCCCGCTTCCGTGGGCCGGTGAGGGGACCACGCAATGGAGGGTCACATGGCGATCTGGGACCGCAACGACAACGGGAACCGCGGCAACATGGGCGGGCGCGCCCGCAACCTGGCCGACCGCGCGGGGAACGCGATGCGCCAGGGGATGGACCACATGCACGACCGCGGCAACGGCGGCTACGACCGCATGAACTACCAGGGTCGCCCCAACGGCGGCTGGAACGGCGATTCGTACGGGGGCGACGCCCACAACATGGGCTCCGGCATGCGGCCGATGGGGAACGAGTACGATCGCAACATGACGTACCGCGGCGTGCCGGGCGGCAACGTCAACGGGGGCATGGGCCGCAACCTGGGCTATGGCTACGGCGCCGGCGACCGCGACGAGGCCGGGTTCGCCTCCATGAACTACGACCGCGAGTACGGGATGGGCGGCGGGCGGATGAACTCCGGGTACGACCGCGGCTTCGGCGCGGCGGGCGGCACGGGGTACGACCGCGGCTTCCAGGCCGGCCGCGACACCGACAACGGCGACCCGTTCGGCGACCGCCAGCAGCAGACTCCCATCCGCGTGATGCGTGGGCGCGAGGGGAACATGGGCGGTGGGAACATGGGCCAGGGCATGGGGCGCGGCGACTTCGGGGATCGCGGGATGATGGGGCGCGATCGCGCCGGCTACGATCGCAGCTGGGCCTTCGGCGCGCAGGGGATGGAGCGCACCGACTTCAACCGCGGAGACCGCAACAACCGCCTCTCGTCCGACCGTCTGGATCGCGAGGACGAGTCGTACCGCTCGCACCAGGACTACAGCGGCTACAACCGCGGCCCGAACTACGATCCGTACTACAACGGCGGCGAGTTCGGCGCGCAGGGCGGCGGCGACATGGGGGACCCCGGGTTCGCGGCGCGGTACGACGCGAACTACCGGAACCGCAGGGACCGCGACTGGTTCTAAGCGCACCAGGACTGGGGAACGGCCCGCCGCGACAGGTGTCGCGGCGGGCCGGTTTTGTTTTGGGC
>DASVVI010000325.1:0-2570 GCA_036386635.1 Longimicrobium sp. | reverse complement strand
CAGCAGTTCTCCCCCTCTCCCGCTTGCGGGGGAGGGGGCCGGGGGGAGGGGGCCCGCCACGGCTGGCCGATCTCGCCTCCCGGGAAGCCCTCCCCCGGCACGGGGGAGGGTGGCGGCGATAAAGCCGCCGGGTGGGGGCCTCCCGCGGACGCCAGCGCGGAGCCCGCGTGAGGGATGCGAGCGCGAAGCGGCGAGACCCAACAGCAGTACCGTTGGGGTTCGCCTCCGTTACGCAGCGTTGTTTGCTGCGTTACGGAGCCGCAGCCCGACCCCGCGTCAGCGGGGGCACGCCCGAATCCCAGTCGTCCGTCTCGTCGAACGCCGCTCGAAGCGACCCCGACAGGAGCGAACCAGCACCATGATTCGAAAGCGGTGGATCGCCGCATCGGCGGCGGTGCTCGTGGGCACGGCGGCGGGGCTGGGGGCGTTCACCTTCGTGTACGCCAAGGGCTACTCGTACCTGGGCACCGACCCGGCCGCGTGCGCCAACTGCCACATCATGGACGAGCACTACGACGCCTGGCTCAAGTCCAGCCACCGCGCCGTGGCCGGGTGCAACGACTGCCACACGCCGCACGACCCGGTGGGCAAGTACGCCACCAAGGCCAAGAACGGCTTCTGGCACTCCTTCTACTTCACGGTCGGCGGCTACCCGGACCCGCTGCGCATCACCCCGCGCAACCTGGAGATCGCCGAGAACGCCTGCCGGTACTGCCACGCGCAGATCACCGACGCCATCGAGCATGGCACCGACCCGCCCGCCGAGAAAGAGCGCCGCGCCCGGGGCGAGGAGGCGTTCTACTGCACCCGCTGCCACGACGACGTAGGCCACTGGACCCGCTAGGGGCCGCTCCACCCACCCGCATCGCGACCATCCGATGACCGATCACGTGGATCCCGACCGCGCTCCCGACGACCGGCCCCGGCGCCGCCGGACCGGCTGGTGGCTGGTGGCCGCCGCCGTGGGCGCGGGGCTCGCCACCCTGGCCGTGGCCGCCCTGCTCACCAACATCTTCGAGCGCCGGGCGGAGGCGCGGAACCCGTTCTACCGGGTGGTGGAGCTCTCGGACACCACGGTGGACCCCGCCACCTGGGGCAAGAACTTCCCGCTCCAGTACGACGACTACCGCCGCACGGTGGACATGACCCGCACCCGCTACGGCGGGAGCGAGGCGCTGCCGCAGCAGCCCACCGCGCGCGACCCGCGCGACACCGTGGCGCAGTCGCGCCTGGTGGAGGACCCGCGGCTGCGGAGGTTCTGGGCGGGGTACGCCTTCGCGGAGGACTTCCGCGAGGAGCGCGGCCACGCCTACATGCTCTCGGACCAGGTGTTCACCCGGCGCCAGGACGTGGCCAAGCAGCCGGGGACCTGCCTGCACTGCCACGGCTCCATGTACGTGCCCTACATGCGCGTGGGCAACGGCGACCTGATCGCCGGCTTCGAGAAGCTGAACCGGATGCCGTTCGCGGAGGCGCGGAGGGTCGGCAACGTCGACCACCCGGTGTCGTGCATCGACTGCCACGACTCGCAGACCATGCAGCTGCGGGTGACGCGGCCGGGCTTCATCGAGGGGATCCGCGTAGTCAAGGCGACGCAGGGGGTGAGGGACTACGACGTGAACCGCGACGCGTCGCGCCAGGAGATGCGGACCTACGTGTGCGGGCAGTGCCACGTGGAGTACTACTTCAAGGGCCCGGAGAAGCGCCTCACCTACCCCTGGGCCAAGGGGCTGCTGGTGGACAGCATCATGGCGTACTACGAGGAGAACGGGCACAAGGACTGGACCCACGCCGTGAGCGGCGCGCCGGTGCTCAAGGCGCAGCACCCGGAGTTCGAGCTGTACAACCAGGGGATCCACGCGCGCTCCGGCGTGGCCTGCGCGGACTGCCACATGCCGTACAAGCGCGAGGGGGCGATGAAGATCAGCGACCACTGGGTCAGGAGCCCCCTGCTCAACATCGACAAGGCGTGCCAGACCTGCCACCACTGGTCGGAGGAGGAATTGCGCTCGCGGGTGCACACCATCCAGGACCGCACCTACCAGCTGCGCAACATCGCCATCGACGCCACGCTGCAGCTCACCGACGAGATCGCCGCCGCCGCCCGCGCGGACAGCGCCAGCCCGCGCGTCCGCGAGGCCCGCGGCTACCAGCGCCGGGCGCAGTTCTTCACCGACTTCATCGAGGCGGAGAACTCCATGGGCTTCCACGCCGACCAGGAGGCGGCTCGCATCCTCGCCAACGCTATCAACTACGCGCGGCTGGGCCAGGCGGCGCTGCGCGGCACGGCCGCCCCGCCCTCCACCCGCCCCGTCGCCCCGCCGCAGCTGGTGACGCCGCGGCCGGAGGGGCGCGAGGGCGCCGGTCCCCGGGCCCGCCGCTGATGCGGCGCGGTGTGACGCCCGTCACGGCGCCGGCCCGGCCGGCGCCGCATGCTGGAGGGTGCCCGGCCGCGCGGCCGGGCCGGCGGGCGCACAGGCGAACGGAGCGGACGATGCGGACGAGGACGAGGACACGGTGGACGGCGGCCGCCGCGGCGGCGCTGGCGCTCGCCCCCGCGGGGCTGGGCG
>DASVVI010000324.1:0-14385 GCA_036386635.1 Longimicrobium sp. | reverse complement strand
CGCGTGCTGAGGTGAGCACGCGCGGCTTTTTCGCGCGGCGTGGCGGGCTTTGTTCTTGCGTATTCCGGCCCGTCATTCAGCCACGCACACGCACGCGTATGCCGCGAACCATCCTCCTCGCCGAAGACCACGAAGACAACCGGTTCGCGCTGCTCACGGTGCTGCAGCGGGAGGGGTACGCCGCGCTCGGCGCGCGCAACGGGCGGGAGGCGGTGGAGCTGGCGTTCGAGCACTCGCCGGACCTGATCGTGATGGACCTGGCGATGCCGGTGATGGACGGGCGCGAGGCGCTGCGCGCGCTCAAAGACGACCCGCGCACGCGCCACATCCCGGTGGTGGCGCTCACGGCCATGAGCCTGACGGTGAGCGGCGAGGAGCTGGAGGCGGAGGGGTTCGCCGCGCTGCTCACCAAGCCGTGCATGCCGCCCCACCTCATCGCCGAAGTGCGGCGGCGGATCGGCCCGCCCGAGGCGGAGGACCTTGCGGGCGCGGGGGCTCCCTAGCTGCTGGGCGAGAGCTCGCGCAGGTAGGTGAAGGGGTAGATTCCGGTGCGGTGCCCGTCGCTCCAGTCGAAGCGCAGCGCGTAGTCGCCCACGTACTCCACGGAGCGCGGGTACACCTCCAGCGGCACCGAGGCGGGATTGAGGATGGGGCGCCCCGACATCTCCTCCACGCAGGCGGCGCAGGGGCAGCAGAGGCGCAGGTAGCGCGGCGGGTAGTCGCTCACCACCCCGTCGCGCCAGCGGATGCGCAGCTCGCTCCCGTCCTCGGTCGGCCCGATCTCGGCGGGCGTGGTCTCGTCGTTCACGTGCGGCTCCTGGTGGGTCTGGTTTGGCGGGAGCGGGTGCAACTACGGGGCCCTCACCGGGCGATGGAGCGGGCACGGGCGCGATGGATCGCGCCCCCACGATGGGCACGGCCGGGGGCGGGTGCGTCCGGCGAAACATTTCGCAACGCGAGACGGAAAGGAACGTGGAGCTCACCTCCAAGCAGCGCGCCCACCTGCGGGCGCTCGCCCACCACCTGAAGCCGGTGGTGCAGATCGGCAAGGAAGGCGTCACCGACGCGTCCGTGCGCTCGGCGCAGGAAGCGTTCAACACGCGCGAGCTGGTCAAGGTCAAGGTGCAGGAAGCCGCCCCCATCCCCGCCCGCGAGGCCGCCCAGGAGCTCGCCTCCCGCGTGGACCAGGCGACGCTGGTGGCCGCCATCGGCCGGACCGCGATCCTGTACCGGCCGGATCCGGAGAAGCCGGAGATCGAGCTGCCGGCGTAAGGGAGGGGAATGGGGAATGGGAAACAGCCACCTGGCGCGAGCTGCACCGGGTGGCTGTTGTTTTTACCCATTCCCCATTCCCCAACACCCATTCCCCTCAGTTTTGCCGTTCCCCTCAGTAGATGTACACCGGCGTCCCGACCGCCACGTTCCGGTACATCCACAGAATGTCTTCCTTGTGCATGCGGATGCAGCCGTGGCTGGCGGCGGAGCCGATGGACGCGGGGTTGTCCGTGCCGTGGAAGTAGTAGCCGTCGTACATCTCCAGCTTGGCGACTCCCAGCACTCCCTTGACGGCGCGCTGCGGGCTCCCCCAGGGCGGGATGATGACCTTGCCGCCGCGGATGGGCGTCTGCCCCGGCGCGAAGCCGCTCAGCGCGTTGGGGGACGCGTTGCTCATGTCCACGATCCCCAGCCCGTTCCTGCGCGCGATCTCCACGTAGTGCCAGTTGGGCGGAACCCAGACCGGGTCCAGCTCCTTGTGCGTGATGGACATGCGCCCGCGCGGCGTGATGAAGCGCTTGGTGCGCCCCTCGATCACCACCGTCTTGCCGCTGCCCACCGCGACCGGCGCCTTGTACAGCGTGTCCTCGCCCTGCAGGTAGAGCATGCGGCGCTCCGCCAGCGAGACGACGATGTACGGCCGGTTGCGCGGGGCCAGCTCCTCCTCCATCGCCGCCAGCTCGCGCTCGCGCTGCTCCTGCGTCTTCACCAGCTCGGCCTCGCGGCGGCGCACGAACTCCAGCGCGCGGGTGTCGTTGAGGTACGCCATCTCCGTGACGCGGCGGGTGAAGCGCTCGTTGACCGCCCACGCCGACGCCGCCGCGAACGCCCCCGCGGAGAGCAGCACCACCAGGATCAGCATCACCGCCTTCCACGGATGGTCGTGCGCGATCCGCCGCACGCGTCCCGGCGGCGTGTAGTTGCGCCGCTCCGGCACGTCCTCCGGCTTCCTGTCCCTCAAGTCGCTCATCGCCTCATCCTTTGCATGGTTTCCAGCGTACGATCCACTAGTAGATGAAGACCGGCGTCTCTTCCTTGAGCGCGTCGAAGATGGCGCCCATGTCGCTGGCGCGCACCTGGAACGACGCGGGCTTCACCATCCCCTTCAGCGGTCCCGCCTGCGGCTCGGTGTGGATCTCGGTGCCGTCGTCCAGCTTGATGACGTACGACCCCAGCCCGCCCGCCACCCTGCGCTCGGCCTCCGGCGGGATCGGCTGCCCCTGCCGCACGTACACCCACTCCGGAATCGTGTAGACGGGGGAGCGCTGGAGCTCCGCCACGTGCCGCTCGCCGACGGGGCGCACCAGCCGCCACGCCCGTCCGTCCGGCGCCTTGACCTCCGCGTCCGGCCCGATCTGCATCTTGGCGCGGCGCAGGGTGGCGCGGCCGTGCCGCAGCTCCAGCACCGAGTCTTCGAGCGAGACGGCCAGGTGCACCTTCTTCTGCTGCAGCGCGCGGATGCGGATGTCGCGCTGCAGGATGGCCATGGCGAGCTGCGTGCGCTTGCCGCGGTGGGCCAGCACCGAGTCGCGGGTGGCGCGCTCCGCCGCCGTCATGCGGGCGTTGAACTGCGCCGCCTCGGCCCGGTAGCGCGGCACCCGCATGGCGATCGCCGCGGCGCCCGCCAGAAAGAGGGCGGCCACCGCGAGCGAGCCCCACAGGAAGAGAGGATGCTCACGCCAGAACGAGGGCCTGCGCGTCGTGGGTTCGCTCATCCGTGCGTCGGAATCGGGTGGGGGTGGATGGTGCTCAGGGGCCGCGGAGTGCAAGACCCGTTCCGGTTAAGCCTTGTCAAACGCGCACTTACGGATGGACTGGCGCGGAAGCCATCGGCCGCCCAACTTGCGCCCGTCCCGCACCTTCCCCCAACCCGCCGCGACCCTTACCGAGATGGCGCGTACCTTTTGGATCCTGGGCTCCCTCTTCGCGCTGGTGGCGGTGGGCGCCGGCGCGTTCGGCGCGCACGCGCTCCGCGCCCGCCTCACCCCGGACCTGCTGGCGGTGTGGGAGACGGCGGCGCGCTACCAGATGTACCACGCCCTCGCCCTCCTCATTGTCGCCCTCGCCGCATCGCGCTGGCCGGCAGCGGGGTGGAGCGCGCCCGGATGGCTCTTCACCGCCGGGATCGTGGTGTTCTCGGGAAGTCTCTACGTCCTGACCCTCACCGGCATCCGCTGGCTGGGCGCCATCACGCCGCTGGGCGGGCTCGCCTTCCTGGCCGGCTGGATGATGCTCGCGTTGGCCGGATCCAGGGCCCTCGGCGACTGAAAAGCCTCACACAGAGAACCCAGAGGAGACTGCAAGCCACGGAGAACCCCCTCCTGCAGTTCTTCCTCTGTGGCTCTGTGTCTCTGTGTGAGCCCGCTGTTGCAGTGTCCACCGTATGTGACGATCTTGTCCCGCCCGGGCGACGCACCCACGGCCGCGTACACGGAGGGGTTCCCGCAAACGGAAGCGGCGCAATCGGTTGAATTTTTAGCAGGGCCGGTGTATGGTTTGCAGTGCACCGTTGTGGCCCCGCAGTGCGAGTTCCATCGCAGCCCCCCAGGAATTTCCATGAGGCGAAGCATCGCGACCCTGCTCCTGCCGCTCGCAGCGCTCACCGCGTGCGCCACGGGCGGCGGATCGGCCCCCAGCCCGTACAGCTCCACCAGCACCCGCGCCTCGTCCAGCTCGGAGCCGATGCGCGTGCGCCTGCAGGAGAACTTCGGCGAGGGGCTCGTCCTGCAGCTCAACCGTCCGGCGTACACGGCCGTCTTCCAGATCGTACCCGGCCAGGGGGTGGCGCTGGTGTACCCGGACATCGGCCAGCGCGCCATGTACAACGCCGGGCAGACCCGCCTGATGCCGAGCGTCGCGTCGAACCGCTTCTGGCGCTACGACAACGTGTACCAGGTCAAGTCTTCGTTCGCGTCGCACGTCGCCGACGGGCCGCGGCACCTGCTTGTGGTCGCCTCCGAGCGTCCGCTGGAGACCTCGCGCTTCCGCGGCGGGATGCTGCGGCGGGTGATGGGGACGTCGAGCTACACCACCATGAACAGCCGCCGGGTGGTGGACGACCTGCTTGCCGTGGTGGTGCCGCCCCAGCCCGACGAGAGCTGGGACGCGGACGTCATCACGGTGTGGCCGAGGGTGAACGACGTACGCCTTCCCTCCGGCGACCTGTACCGGGTGCATTGCCGGAGCGGCGAGGCGGTGTGGGTGCCGCTGGAGCTGGCCGCGGCCGCGTGCCGCAATCCGGACCGGGTGCTCCCGCCGCAGCGCGACAGCGTGGGCGCGCCGCCGAGGTCGGACAGCACCGGCGTGCGCAAGCCGGGCGGCCGCCGCCCGGAGCCGGAAACGGGTGTGGACCAGGCGCCGCGCCAGGGCACGCGCCTCAGCCAGCTACGCGACGAGATGCGGAGCTACCGCAACCCGTCCGGACCCGACGGCTCCCGGCCGATCCGCATCAGCGACCTGCGCCGCGAGCTGGAGAACATGCGCTCGGGCGGGTATGGGAGCGTGTCGGCCCGCTGGCGCAACGCGCGCACGGGGAACTCGCCGTCGCCGGGCGACTACACCATGCGCCCGCCGGTGAACGCGGCGCGGTCCACGGCGCAGCAGGATTCGCCGCCCCCGAGCGGATCGCACAGCTACATCCCGGGAGAGGCCGCGGCCGGCGGCGCGTCGTCGCCGGCGCCCAAGCCGGACCCGCAGCCCGCGCCCAGTCCGCTGCCGCCATCCAGCCCGACTCCGTGAAGAACGAGCCCCCCGGCACACGCTGGGGGGCTCGTTCGTTCCGGCTCCTACGGGTTCGAGCGGGGTACAGACAACAGCTGGCCTCACGCAGAGACGCGGAGGCGCAGAGAGAGAACAGCACAGGTTTTTTCTCTGTGGCTCGCAGTACCCTCTGTGTTCTCTGTGTGAGGCTTTTCAGTTTTTCTCCCTGCGTGCCGTTCCACCAAACATTGATGATGCTGCGGGTGATCCAGGACGAGGTGACCGCGTGCCGACGGTGCGCGCGGCTGGTGGAGTGGCGCGAGCGCGTGGGGGCGGAGAAGCGCCGCGCCTTTCGCGAGTGGGAGTACTGGGCCCGCCCCGTACCCGGCTTCGGCGACCCGGCGGCGCGGCTCCTGGTGCTGGGGCTGGCCCCCGCCGCGCACGGGGCCAACCGAACGGGGCGGATGTTCACCGGCGACCGCAGCGGCGACTTCCTGTACGCCGCCATGCACCGCGCCGGCTTCGCCAACCAGCCCACCTCCCTCGACCGCGGCGACGGGCTGCGGCTGGCCGGCGCGTGGGTGAGCTCCGCTGTGAAGTGCGCCCCGCCCGACAACAAGCCCGCCACCGACGAGCGTGACGCCTGCCTCCCCTTCCTCCTGCGCGAGATCCGCGCGCTCGCCGGTCTGCGCGCCATCGTGTGCCTGGGCGGCTTCGGCTGGGATGCGGCGCTGAGGACCCTGCGCGAGCTGGGGCACGTGCTCCCGGCCCCGCTGCCGCGCTTCGGGCACGGCGCGGAGGTGCGGCTCGAGGGCGGGCTCACGCTGATCGGCTCCTACCATCCCAGCCAGCAGAACACCTTTACCGGGCGCCTGACCCCGGCCATGCTCGACGACGTCTTCGCCGCCGCGCGCCGCATCGTGGGGTGACGGAGCGATTGTGGCGCCGAAAGGATTGAGTCCGGGACGCGCTTCATATATCCTCCATGCGCTCGTCCCCCGCCGTACTCCCCCCCACAGAGAATCCCCCATGGCACTCCAGGGCACCGTCGTCAGCGCACCCGCGGGCATCAAGGGCTTCGATGCCAACGCCGTCATCTCCGCCTCCGTCGCCCAGCAGTTCGTGGACGCGGGCTACCAGTTCTGCGTGCGCTACGTGGGACGCACGCAGATGGCCTCGCACGACCTGTCCGCCGCCGAGGCGCAGACGCTGCTCGGCGCGGGGCTGGCGCTGATGCCGGTGCAGCACGTGGAGGCCGGCGAATGGGCGGCCTCCGGTCCCCTCGGCGCGCAGTACGGCGCGGACGCGGCGCAGTTCGTCGCCGCCATCGGCTTTCCGCCGGGCGTCAACGTGTGGCTGGACCTGGAGAGCGTCTCCACCTCATCCTCCGCCGCGGACGTGGAGGCGTACTGCAACAACTGGTTCGACGCGGTGGCGGGCGCGGGGTACACGCCGGGGATCTACGTGGGGTGGCAGCCGGTGCTCTCCAACGGGCAGCTCTACTCGACCCTCAAGTTCCAGCACTACTGGGGCGCCTACAACGTGGACGCCGTCATCCCGCAGCGCGGGTGGGTGATGAAGCAGACGCCCGCCCACACGCAGGTCGCCGGAATCGATCACGACGACAACATCACCCACGTGGACGGCCTGGGCGGCCAGGTGACCTGGCTCGCACCCGCCAACGCGCAGTCCGCCCCCGCTCCCGCGCAGGGCTGAGCCGCTCCGCTCCGAAACCCGCCCCGCGCGGGCCTCGTACCCCATCCTGACCCCCTCCGGCCCCGGAGGGGGCACCCCACTCCCGAGCCATTCGAGACGTGGAAAACGCATTCCTGATCTGCGCAGTCGTCGGTGCCGCCGTGCTGGTGCTCCAGCTGCTGCTGGGCGCGGTAGGGCTCGGCACGCACGCGCTGGACACCATCGACACGGACACCGACCACGACTTCCTCAGCATCCGCGCCCTGGCGTCGGGGCTGGCCTTCTTCGGGCTGGCGGGGATGTGGGTGCAGGCCACCGGGCGCGGGCTGTGGCCGGCGCTTGGCGTGGCCGCCGTGGTGGGCGGGCTGGCGCTCTGCGCCGTCGCCTGGGCGATGCGCCAGATGCTCCGCCTGGAGCGCGACGGCACCGTGCGGATGGAGCACGCGGTGGGCAACCCCGCCACCGTGTACCTGGGGATCCCCGGCGGCACCTCGCCCGGCAAGGTACACATCACGCTGGGCGGCCGCACCGTGGAGTGCCAGGCGGTGTCCGACCGGCCCCTCCCCACGGGCACCCCCGTGGTCGTCGTGGACGTCCTCGGTCCGGGGACGCTCGAAGTCGCACCCTCACCCCTCCTTGGAGGTCCCATCGATGTCTCCCGCTAGCTCCATCGCCATGCTGCAGCTGAGCCCCAACGCCATCCTGGGGAGCGGCGCGCTCCTGGGAGTGGTGATCGCGTTCGGGTTCGCCCTCTTCCTCGCCAGCCGCTACCGGCGCTGCCCGGCCAACAAGGTGCTGGTGATCTCCGGGATGGTGGGCGGGGGGAACTCCGCCAAGTGCATCTCGGGCGGCGGCGCCTTCGTGTGGCCCGTCATCCAGGAGTACGACTACCTGACGCTGGAGCCGATCCAGATCGACATCCCGCTCAAGGACGCCCTCTCCTTCGAGAACATCCGCGTCAGCGTACCGAGCGTCTTCACCGTGGCCGTGGGCACCGAGGAAGACGTGCGGCAGAACGCGGCCATCCGCCTGCTGAAGCTGGACCAGAACCAGGTGAAGCGGCAGGCGCAGGACATCATCTTCGGCCAGCTGCGCCAGGTGATCGCCTCCATGCGCATCGAGGAGATCAACCGCGACCGCGAGTCGTTCCTGCACAACATCCAGACCTCGCTGGAACCGGAGCTCAAAAAGGTGGGGCTGGTGCTGCTGAACGTGAACATCACGGACATCAACGACGAGTCGGGGTACATCGAGGCGATCGGGCGCAAGGCGGCGGCCGAGGCGGTGCAGAAGGCCCGCGGCGACGTGGCCGACCAGGAGAAGATGGGCGAGGTGCGCGTGGCCGAGGCCGAGCGCGAAAAGGTCATCCAGGTGGCCAACGCCACCAAGCTGCGCGAGATCGGCACCCGCGAGGCGGCGCGCGAGCAGGCGGTGCGCGTGGCCGAGCTGAACAAGGAGCAGAAGGTGGGCGAGGAGACCGCCGCCCTGGAGCGCGAGGCGCAGATCAAGGAAGCGCAGCGCCAGCAGGCCGTGCGCATCGCGCTGCTTGACAAGGAGCAGAGCGTGGGCGAGCAGACGGCCGCCTTCGAGCGCGACGCCGCCATCAAGGAGGCGGAGCAGAAGAAGCGCATCGCCATCGCCAACGCCAACGCGCTGGCCATCGCGGGCGAGGCGCAGTCGCAGGCGCAGATCGTGGCCACGCAGGCGCAGCTCAAGGTGCGCGAGGCGGAGGCGTACCAGGTGGCCGAGGGGCGCAAGCGCGAGGCGGAGGCCGCCGTGATGGAGGCGCAGAACCGCGCCATGGCCCGGGCCGCCCTCGCCGACGCGGAGCGGGTGGAGGCCGAGCAGCGCGCCACCCTCGAGGCGCCGGCCAAGGCCGAGAAGGCCCGCACCATCGTGGAGGCGGAGGCCGAGGCGGAGAAGCGCAAGCTGGGCGCCCAGGCCGAGGCCGCGGCGATCTACGCCAAGCTGGAGGCCGAGGCGCGCGGCCAGTACGAGATCCTGGCCAAGAAGGCGGACGGCCTGCGCCAGATCGTGGAGGCGTGCGGCGGGCCCCAGCAGGCCTACCAGCTCCTGATGCTGGAGCACATGGACACGCTGGCCACCACGGCGGCCACGGCAATCTCCAACATCAAGTTCGACAAGGTGGTGGTGTGGGACGGCGGCACGGGCGGCGCCGCGCCCAACTTCCTGCAGGGGATGACGCGCACCCTGCCGCCGATGATGCAGGTGATCCGCGACATCGGCGGGGTGGAGCTGCCGGGGATGTTCGGCAAGCTGGCGGAAGAGGCCGCCGCGCCCGCGCCGGCTCCCGAGGCGGAGCGGCGCGCCCCGGACACGCTGATCGTGGCCGAGTAGCGACAGGGCTCACGCGGAGACGCGGAGGCGCGGGGAGAGAAGCTTTTCTCCGCGCCTCCGCGTCTTTGCGTGAGGATGCAGTTGCCGTATGCCCCGCCTTGGTGCAATCATACCATACGCGCCCAGCCGCGAAGAGGTATCGAGCACCCCACCCACCGCACCGGAGCCGCGCCGATGCCCACGCAACCCTGGATCTCGCAGTACGCCCCCGGCACCAGACCCCAGATCACCGACTCGGGCTTTCAGCACATCCCGGAGATGGTGCGGCGCTCCTCGGCGAAGCACGCCGCGGCCACCGCCTTCTCGCAGTGCATGCCCAACGGGATGACGGGGTCGCTGACCTACGCCGAGGTCGACCGCATGTCCGACGAGTTCGCGGCGTATCTGCGCGGCACCCTCGGCCTGGCCCGCGGCGACCGGGTGGCGGTGCAGATGCCCAACTCGCTGGCGTATCCCATCGCGCTGTTCGGGATCTTCAAGGCGGGGTGCGTGGCCGTCAACACCAACCCGCTCTACACCGCGCCGGAGATGATCCACCAGTTCTCCGACGCGGGCGCGCGCGTGCTGGTGATCAGCGACCTCTTCGCCGACCGACTCCCCGACGTGCTCCCCGCCACCCCGGTGGAGACGGTGGTGACGGTGCGCATCACGGAGTTCTTTTCGCCGGTGCAGGCGATGCTGATCCGCGCCGTGCTCAAGTTCGTCAAGAAGCAGCTCCCGGCCACCACCGTGCCGCACACCGCCTTCCAGGAGGTGCTGAAGCTGGGGCGCGCGGCGGTGGCGGGCGGCGCGGACGTGCCGGGCTACCTGGACGGCGTGGGGCCGGACTCGCTGGCGGCGCTCCAGTACACGGGCGGCACCACGGGCGTGTCCAAGGGCGCCATGCTCAGCCACGGCAACCTGCTGGCGAACACGGCCCAGATGCTGGAGATGAACTCCAGGATCCTGGACGAGGGGAAGGAGGTGGTGCTGACGGCGCTGCCGCTGTACCACATCTTCGCCTTCACCTGCAACCTCCTTCTCTTCTACCAGATCGGCGGCCACGACATCCTGATCCCGTCGCCGCGCCCGGTGAGCAACCTGAAGGCGGCGTGGCAGAAGTTCCCCATCACGGCGTTCACCGGGGTGAACACGCTCTTCAACGCCCTGGCCGACGAGCCGTGGTTCATCGAGAAGCCCCCCAGGACGCTCAAGTTCGCGGGCGCGGGCGGGATGGCGCTGCACCCCTCCACCGGCCGCAAGTGGCTCAAGGTGACAGGGAACCAGGCGGTGGAAGGGTACGGCCTCACCGAGACTTCGCCGGTTGTGACCTTCAACCCCGTGGGCGTGGCGGTGAAGGAGGGGAGCATCGGCATCCCCCTTCCCTCCACCGAGGTGCGCCTGGTGGACGAGCACGGCGACCCCCTCCCCGAGGGCGAGCCGGGCGAGCTGGCGGTGCGCGGCCCGCAGGTGATGTCCGGCTACTGGCAGCGCCCCGAGGAGACCGCGCGCGTGCTCAAGGACGGCTGGCTGCGCACCGGCGACGTGGCGGAGATGGACGCGGACGGCTTCTTCCGCATCGTGGACCGCAAGAAGGACATGATCCTGGTGAGCGGCTTCAACGTCTATCCCAACGAGGTGGAGGAGGTCCTCGCCCGCCACCCCGGCGTCCGCGAGGTGGGCGTCATCGGCGTCCCCGACGAGCGCAGCGGCGAGGCGGTGAAGGCCTTCGTCGTCGCCGCCGACACCGCGCCGAGCCCCGAGGACCTGATCGCGCACTGCCGCGAATCGCTGGCCTCCTACAAGATCCCCAAGCAGATCGAGTTCCGCGCCGAGCTCCCCAAGAGCCCCATCGGCAAGATCCTGCGCAAGGACCTGCGCGTTAAGGCGCCGGCGTAGCCCCCTTCCCCCGGCCCCCTCCCCCGCCTGCGGGGGCGCAGGGCGGGGGAGGGGGAGAACTCCGCGTGCTACACCAATGCCTCTTAGGGGCGCGATTCATCGCGCCCGTGCCACGCAATGCGCCGAGGCTGGCCTCCAGGTTCGGGGCCTGCCGCGTCTCTTTTCGGTCAACGTCAAACCGCATCATGCGTGCGTCTGACCGCTTTCGGACTCCCGATTGCCGGCGGCGGCTGTGGGTTGTTAGGATGCGGACCGGCGGTTGAAACCGCAGCAACAACAGCACAAAGTCCGCCTTCGCGGACTCGGGGTCTGGTGCCCGTTGCACGAGCCGGCTTCAGCCGCCTTCGCGTGGTTCCAGCGGGGGATTTATCGCCCGGTGTTGCGGCGCCCGCGGCCGCCCCGCCCCCGTCCCGCCTCCGCACAACTACCGGGCCCGCATGACCACCATCCGATCACCCGCCAAGATCACCAACATCCGCGTGACCGACGAAGCGATCATCGCGGAGCTCGCCGACGGCACTACCGCGCGCGTCCCGCTAGCCTGGTCGTGGCGCCTATCCGAAGCCACTCCCGAGCAGCGCGCGAACTGGCGCATCATCGGCTCCGGCGATGGTATCCACTGGCCGGACGTGGACGAGGACATCAGCGTTCGTGGGATGCTCGAGGGGGTTCCCGCGCATCGTCCACGCTGAGCAGCGTCTGCTCTACGTCATCCCGCAAAGCAACCACGAAGAAATCATCCGCGGAGTACAGATAGTCCTCACCAGACTCATCCACGATCCGCACCATGCCGTGCTCGACCGCGTCTGAATCCGGGAGCACAGGATAGAGCTTCCGCACCTTGAGAGAGGCGGGATGTTCGTCATTGCGGATGCAGACGGCGAAGCGCACATCCGCGCGATCAATCAGGTTCATAGCTCTTCTAGTTCGATGTGTGCCACGCAAGCACGCAGTTCTCCCCCTCACCCGCCCTGCGCCCCCGCAGGCGGGGGAGGGGGCCGGGGGGAGGGGGCCCCTCACCCCAGCGCCGCGGGCGGCCGGTAGATCCATCCCTCCAGCCGCAGCGTTTCCTCGGGGACGCGGGAGGTGCGGAAGGGCTGGTCCAGGTCTTCGCGGCACTGCCAGGCGGCGAGCGCGGCGATGCAGGCGTCGCGGGCGTCCTCCAGCGTGCAGGCGATGACCTCCAGCGACGGGTGCTCGAATGAGAAAAAGGTGCGCAGCCCCGCCGGCCGCGCCCGCACCTCGCCTGGGCGCGAGGGGACGCGCGAGCCCTTGAGCCCCAGGTCCTTGACGGCGCCGGAAGGGTACACCTCCACCAGCGTCGTCGGCGCAGCGGCGGGGGCCTGGGGGACGATGGAGACCTCCGCCTCGTCGCGAAGCTCGTGCAGCCAGCGCAGCCCCTCCACCGTCTGCTTGTAGAGGCGGAGGTCGAGCGGGGCCATGGCGCCGTTCGTGTCGGTGGCGCGCGCCGACTTGAAGAGGTCCGGGAATGCGTCGCGCACCTCGTCCGCCGGGCGGTCCGCGACCCAGGCGG
Source organism: Longimicrobium sp. (assembly GCA_036386635.1). Taxonomy (GTDB): domain Bacteria; phylum Gemmatimonadota; class Gemmatimonadetes; order Longimicrobiales; family Longimicrobiaceae; genus Longimicrobium. Next base: position 1,946 of record DASVVI010000324.1, on the reverse strand, counting down.
CGGTGGCGGACCACGACGCGCGCCGCCCGGCCGCCAACCGCTCCGACATCGCGGCCGGAACGCCAAAGGGGAAGTCCGCGCCCCACAGCACGCGCTCGTCCGCGTCCGCGCCCGCCGTCTTGCGCCACCCGCCCGCGACGTAAAAGCGCAGGTCCTCGCGAAACGGGTGCGGCTGGAGCCAGCGGATGTGGAGCCGGCCGTCGCGCTCCTCCCCGAGGGCGCTCCACAGGTTGGAGAGGGGCTCTTTGGCCCCGCTGAAGTCGATCCCGCCGTAGTAGCGGAAGGGTGTCATCGAGTGGGCGTGGGGGCGGTGGTCGAAGGGGGCGCGCCGCGCTCGGCGACGCGCTGGAGAAAGGCTTCCACCCGGCGGCGGTAGCCGCGCAGGTGTCGCACGCCATGGCCGCCGTCGCGGTAGCGGTAGTACTTCCACTGCGTGCTGTCGCGGCCCTGCGCACGCAGCACCGCGTCGAGCCGGTCCGCGTGGGCGACGTGCACCTTGCGGTCGTCGCTGCCGTGGTGCGCCTGCACCGGGGGGAGCCGGTCCGCGAAGTAGACGACGGAGCGGCGCAGCAGCTCCTGCCTCGCCCGCGCTACCGTGGTGCGCCGGTCGCGCAGCGCGAAGAGGACGCTGTCCGCCAGGTACCCGGCGCCGGGAAGGCGCGGCACGCTGGAGCCAACGGCACGCTTCGCCAGCGTGCGCACCTGCGGGAGAAAGAAGTCGGTGGGTCCGTACAGGTCCGCCACGGCCTTCACCCGCCGGTCGCGCGCCGCCATCAGCAGCGCCACCCCGCCGCCCCGGCTCCGCCCCACCACGGCCACCCGCCCGCTGTCCGCCTCCGGCACGTTCGCAAGGACGCCGGAGAGGAGCGCCATCGCGTCGTCCACGTCGCGGTCCCACGGGCTGGGGAGCCCCTCAGACTTGTAGCGTCGAAAGAGCGTGAGGCGGATCGGCTCCGAGCGGAACGAGGGGATGACCTGCACCCATCCGCGCGCCACGGGTCCGGAGTGGAAGAAGTAGTACGCCGTCGCGCCCCTTTCGCCGCCGTGGCTGACGACGACGACGGGCAGGCGCCGCCCCTCCGCGCCATCCGGCACCCTCACCGCGCCGTAGTGGCGGATGCCGCCCACCGTGTGCGACACGACCATCGTCCGCCCGGTGCGCCCGATGCGCTTCGTGTATTCCACGCGGTAGCCGTGCGCCCCGGTATCGCGCCCGGCCCAATCCGCCTCGACCGCCGCGATCTCCGCGGCCGTCGGAGGCGCAAAGAGCGCGTCCAGCATCGGCCCAGACTGCGCCGGCGGCATCCCCTGCGCGCACCCGGCGAGCGCGACCAGCGCGGCGGCGAGTAGAGAGCGGAAACAGTGTCTGCGGATCAAATGCGTGCTCCGGAGTGGGATGATCGGATTCTCATCAGCCTTGCGAGGCTGCCACTCAGGAACGTGTGAAGGCGCCGTAGCCGCACGAAAGGTTCACGTTTCGCTATGAAGGGCGACGAAGTCCGGGAGGTCGTCGCGGTCGCTCCAGAGGCCGCGTGCCTGCTGCATCTGAAACCGGCGCTCCGGCTCGTGGGGCTGAGCGAGCATCGCGTCGATCGCCTCGCGGATCAGCTCGCTCCGGGACCGCCCGGTTCGGCGAGAGAGCGCCTGGAGGGCGCCCTGTTCCTCCGGCGTGAGATAAACCTGGGTGCGGACCACGAGATCTCTCCCGGCGTACGATGATCGTCGGAGTCGAACTGGACACGCGATCCGACGGTGCAGGTCCCGGGCCTTCCAGACCGGATGGGCAGAACGGGTGCTTTCGGTACTTATCTCAGCTCCGGTGGGGACAGCAGGCGGCTGGCGAGGGCGTATTCGACGTCGGATGCGAGCTCCCGGGCGTCGGTGCGGTCGCGGCGGCGGATGCGGAGCGAGACCTCGCCGGTGGCGGCGCGGGGGAAGCCTTCGAG
>DASVVI010000323.1:0-5848 GCA_036386635.1 Longimicrobium sp. | reverse complement strand
GGCGCCAGCTCCCAGCGGGAGTTGGTGATCATGGTGCCGAACACGTTCTGCCAGCGGTCGTTGTCCTGGAAGCGGATCAGGCCACGAAAGATTCGCCGGTTGGTGCGAAAGGAGAAGAGCGTGGCCGAGAGCACCTGGTCGAAGAGCGCGTCCGCGGCGCTGTGGTCGTGGTCCATCACCGTGCTGCGCGCCAGGCGCGTGTACCCCTCGCCCACGTGCTTGTCCATCCGCACTTCCCAGTACGAGTGCCCCAGCCCCTTGGTGGACGACGTCAGCAGGAGCTGGCGCGGGACGTACCAGTTGTGCGCGATGGTGTCCGCCGCCAGGTGCGACAGGTACCCCAGCCCCACCGCCCGCAGCCGGTCCGACGGGGCGGAGGAGTGGATCTCCTCGCCGATGTGCCAGTGGTGGCAGTGGCGGCCCTCGGGGGCGTACTTCTTGGCGAGGGAGATGTCCGCCGCGAGGGAGCCGTACAGGAAATCCCACGGATGCGCCGCCAGCAGCACCCGCACCGCCTCCGGAACCAGGTGCAGGTTCTGGAGGAGCGTCTGCCCCAGGTACACGTGCGTCGCCGGACCCCAGGCGTAGGCGGGGTCCGGCAGCAGGACCAGGAGCAGCGCGGCGATGCCGCAGGCGGCGAGCAGGGCTCCACCTCCCCGGCTACTGGTGATCCGCGAGGTCTTCGGCCTCGGCGTCCAGCTCGTCGGACCCATTGGCCGCGTGGCGGAGTTGCTCGCGCGCGTCGGCCAGGATGCGCTGCACCTCCTCGCGGAACTCCTCCAGCAGCTCGCGCCCCACGTCGATCACCTCCTCCTCAGTCAGCCCCTCCACCTGCGCCGGCTCCGGAAGCCGCACCCGCACCGCGTCGGCGGGGACGGTGCCGCGCAGGCGGCCGCGCTTGGGCTTCAGCTCGCGCATCAGCCGCTCGCGCGCGGACTTGGGGCGCGGCCTCAACAGCAGGGTGGCGCCCACGCCCAGCGCCGTGCCGATGGCGAAGGCGGTGAGGAAGTCGGTGGTGTCGTCCTGTTCGGGCATGGGGCCTCGGAAGTGCGTTGGTGCGTGAGTGCGTGAGTGCGTTTTCTGTTCGGCACTTCGCGCTCAGGACTCGGGACCTGGGAGGCGGGACGGCTCTCGGGCTTCGATGTGGATGCTCAGCGCTTCGTCGGTGATCTCGTGGTCCATCGGGTCGGCCGTGGGGCGTGGCGCCAGCGTGCGGCGCAGCTCGCCCGCTCCCGCCTTTACGCCGCGCAGAGTGGACGCAGTGCGGATGAAGAGCGCCTCCGCCTCCTGCTGCGCCACGTCGAGGAGCGCGTTGAGGTCCGCTGCGCGGGTCTCCGCGCTTTCCACCACGCGGCCGATCCGCTCGTTGGCGCTGGTGACGGTGCGGCTGATCTCCGTCACGTTGCCCTGGACGGTCGCCACCATGGCGCGGGCGGATTCGCTGGCGGCGATGGCGTTGCGCACCGCGGGGTCCACGTCGATGCGCAGCTTTTCCGCGGCCGCCTTCACCTTCTTGTACAACTTCCACGACAGCAGCAGGATCGCCAGCGTCAGGATCCCGATCCCGATCAGGGCGAGCGCGATGACGATCTGGGCGATGCTGCTCAGCGTTTCCACCCACCCGCTCTGCGCCGGTATCGCGACCACCGTGTCGCGCGCCACCGCCTGTGCCAGGCCGGCCACCACCGCCGGGTTGAGTGCTTCGAATACGATCAAACGGATTGCTCCGGAAGCGGCAGATTAGTGCGTTAGTGCGTTAGTGCGTTAGTGCGTTAGTGCGTTAGTGCGTTAGTGCGTTAGTGCGTCGGTGCGTCGGTGCGTCGGTGCGTCGGTGCGTCGGTGCGTCGGGCGTTGGGGCATGCCGCCGGCGTCACACACCGGGGGATGAATCCCCCGGCTGGAACCACGCGAAGGCGGCTGAAGCCGACTCGTAAACCGGGCATCGCTCCCGAACCCCGTCATCCTCAAACCGTGTCGTCCCACCGCCCGCCCTCCCACCCCCCTCTTGTCATCCTGAGCGACGCGCTGCTCAGGCCTCGCCCCGTCTCTGATCTTTGGCGCGGAGCGAAGGATCTACTGCGCGTGGCGAGAGGCCCGTGGGTACCCGCAGTCCTCGCGCCTCGCCGGCTAGATCCTTCGGTCGCCGCAGGAAGTGCGGAGTGCGCCGCAGAGGTCGCGAGGGCGGCTTCCTCAGGATGACAAAGGGCCAACGCACTCACGCACTAACGCACTCACGCACTTTTCCCTTCACTCCAGCAGATCCACTCCCAGCGTCCGCGTACCCAGTTTGGGGACGATCCGCGGAGCGAGGCGGGCGGCGCGGCCGGCGCGGAAGCGGCGCTTTACCTGCTCGGCGGCGTCGGCGGGGAGGGCGTCGAGCGCCGCGGGGTCGCGGCCGTCCAGCCAGCGGCGGAGGGCGGCGTCCAGCGCTTCCACGCTGCCCGCGGACTCGGCTAGGGCGCGCACCTCGGACGATGCGGACCAGCCGCCGCACAGGCCCGCCACCTCGCTGGCGTACAGGTCGCCCAGCGGAAGGAGCGGCTCGGGAGGGAGCGCGGCGCCCAGCAGTAGCTCCGTTTTGTTCGCCGGGTGCGCGGTCAGAACGCTCTCCAGCAGCCGCGCCTTCATCCGCCGTAACTCGTCTTCAAGACGGCTGTGTGACACGCCAGGCGGCAGAAGGTGCAAGAGCGGTTCCAACTCGGCCCCATCTACCGATACGCGCACCACGGCGTCATTTCCCAGCGCGGCGGCGAGGAAACGTGCAGCGAGGGCGGCTTCGGGCGAGCCGTCGTCCAGCAGGGCAACGCGTTGAGCGCCGCGGTCGAGCAGCGCCTGGCGAGCGACGGCGCCAATCGCGTCGCCGATGCGGGCGGCGCGGCGCTCCGCCTCCGTCACCGCGCCTCCACGATGCGCGCCAGCTCGCGCAGGACGATGTCGGGGCGGTCGTCGCGAGCCTGCGAGAAGGGGCGGCGCGCGGCGGCGATCGCGTCCAGCGACAGGTCGACGGTGAGGCGGTCCTCGGCCATGTCGTCGCCGCGGGCGATGACGTCGCCGCCGGGGGCGACGATGATTGAGTTGCCGGCGAAGACGCAGCTTCCCTCCACGCCCACCATGTTCGCGAGCACCACGTAGATGCCGTACGCGGCGGCGGCGGCGCAGCAGAGGTGCTCCCACGACGCACGCGATGCCCATCGTCCGCCCGCCGCGCCGCCGGCCCATGCGCCACGGCCGGAGGCGGCGGACTGCACGAGGATCAGGTGCGCGCCGTCCGCGGCCAGGAGGTAGGCGAGGGCAGGGTGCCACAGGTCCTCGCACACCAGCATCCCCACGCGCCAGCCGCCGCCCGCATCGTACGCGCGCACCCGCTCCCCGCGGCCGAAGAAGCGTCCCTCCTCGAACATCCCGTACGTGGGGAGGTGCACCTTGCGATGGCGATGGAGGACGCGCCCGGCACGCAGGTGGAGCGCCGCGTTGTAGGGGGTGAACCGCGCGTCGTGCTCGATCGTCCCCACCACCACGTCGGGGCCGTCCGCCAGGGCGGGGAAGGGCTCGTCCAGCTCGGGCACGGCCAGCGTGTGGACGGAGTCGCGCACGTCGTAGCCGGTCAGGGAGAGCTCGGGCGTCAGGACCAGGTCCACCCCGTCGCGAGCGGCGTCGGACTGGGCGCGGGCGATGCGCGCGAGGTTGGCGGCGGGGTCGGCGAGCACGGAGGACATCTGCTCCACCCGCAGCCGGACGGTGCGGCCCCAGCTCATCCGTGGCCCAGCTCCCGCGACAGCCCCTCCACGCGCGAAACCGGCACGGCGAAGACGATGCCGGTGGTGGGGCCGTCCAGGTCGCCGCACACCTCGCGCACGAGGGCCATCACGCGCTCCACCTTGTCGTCCGCCATCACGCTGAACAGGGTGTGGTTGCGGGGGCGGGCGCGGCGCAGCGCCTCCAGCCCGGCGAAGATGGGGGCCTCGTTCGCCAGCAGCCGTCCCATCCCCTCGCTCTGCAGGACGGTGGCGCCGGTCACGCCCAGCTCCAGGAAACCGGCGAGGAGCTCCTCCGTCTTTTCCTCGTCGACCACGGCGATCACGAGCTGCACGGCGCTCTCCGGTGGGGCGGCATGGCTTGCGCAAAGGGGTTCGCGCATCTTATCCCACGCGGCGAAGGGGTGTCAAGCAAGGCACCGGGCGCCGTGCACGATCTTTGCGCCCGCCCCCGGCGACCCTCCCGCGCGGCGCGGCCATCCGGCCGGCAGCCGGGGCGGCGCACATCCAAACGATCCGGAGCCGAGAGTGCCCAAGTTCATCGTCCACGGCGGCCAGCCGCTGAATGGCGTCATCCGTCCCACCGGCAACAAGAACGCGGCGCTTCCCATGATCGCCGCCACCCTTCTGACAGAGGAGGACGTCTTCCTGGAGAACGTCCCCCGCATCAAGGACGTGCTCACTCTGCTGAGCCTTCTGGAGGTACTGGGCGCGGAGACGGAGTGGACCGGCCCCAGCGAGGTGCGCGTGCGCGCCGCGAACGTGGGCGAGACGCAGCTGGACGCGGGGCAGGCGGCGCGCATCCGCGCATCCATCCTCCTGGCCGGCCCCATGGTGGCCCGCACCGGCGGGATGCAGCTCCCCCCGCCAGGCGGCGACGTGATCGGCCGGCGGCGCGTGGACACGCACTTCCTGGCGCTCCGCAAGCTGGGCGCGGAGGTGGTGGAGGACCCCGACTTCTTCGGCCTGCGCGCCGAGGGCGGGCTCAAGGGCGCGGACATGTTCCTGGACGAGCCCAGCGTTACGGCGACCGAGAACGCGGTCATGGCCGCGTCGCTGGCGAAGGGCACCACGCGCATCCGCAACGCCGCCGCCGAGCCGCACGTCCAGGACCTGTGCAACATGCTGGTGGGGATGGGCGCCACCATCAACGGCATCGGCACCGGGACGCTGGAGATCGAGGGGAAGGAGCGGCTGCGCGGGGGGCGCTTCCGCATCACCTCGGACCACATCGAGATCGGCTCGTTCATCGGGCTGGCGGTGGTCACGCGCGGCGAGATCACCATCCAGGACGCCGCGGTCCACCACCTGGACTCCACGCTGATCGGCTTCCGCCGCCTGGGCGTGCAGGTGGAGGTGCGCGGCGACGACCTGTTCATCCCCGGCGGCCAGGAGCCGGAGGTGCAGATGGACATGGGCGGCCACATCCCCACGCTGGGCGACGGCCCCTGGCCCCAGTTCCCGGCCGACCTCACCTCCATCGCCCTGGTGGCGGCCACGCAGTGCCGGGGGACGATCCTGGTGCACGAGAAGATGTTCGAGAGCCGGATGTTCTTTGCGGACAAGCTGGTCTCGATGGGCGCGCGCCTGGTGCTCTGCGACCCGCACCGCGTGCTGGTGATCGGCCCCTCGCCCCTGCGCGGCGCCCCGGTGGAAAGCCCGGACATCCGCGCCGGCATGGCGCTCCTGATCGCCGCCCTGGGCGCCCGCGGCCGCAGCGACATCTACAACATCGCGCAGATCGAGCGCGGCTACGAGCGCATCGACGAGCGCCTGATCGCCCTCGGTGCGCGGATCGAGAAGGCGGACTCGCGGACCTGAGGCGGGCCCCCTCCCCCGCTCGTTCCTCGCGGCCCCTCCCCCAAAACCACCTGGGGGAGGGGCGCACGCCGGCATCTGCCCGCGTGGGCACAAATTCGGTAGGGGCGCGATTCATCGCGCCCGTGTCCGCCGCTGCTCCGCGAGCCCGCGTCCGAAACAGTCGTTCGTAGGGGCCGCCCCACGTGGCTGCCCGTGCCCGCCACCGAGACGGCCCCTGCAACCGGCGCGGATGCCCGCCCACCGCCCCTCCCCCGCGGTTTGGGGGAGGGGCC
>DASVVI010000322.1:0-3149 GCA_036386635.1 Longimicrobium sp. | reverse complement strand
TGTTCGCTCCGCTCCAAGCCCCATTCTCTACCCCAGCACAATTTACATGCCGTACCGTGTTTTCACACGGGCTCGATAACGAGAGGGGCCCCCTCTCCTGTTATCGGGAGAGGGGGCCGGGGGGTGAGGGCCCACCGGGCTTGCCTCTTGCACACCGCCGGCCGCTCGACCGCAGCACGTTGTCCCGAAGCAGGAGGTCCGGAAGTGGCGAAGATGGGCGAGCCGCGCAGCGCCGAAAGCGGCGCCGCGCGTACGAACGTCGGAAAGAACGAGCGCATCCTCTCGGTGCTGGGCGGGGGCGCGCTGGCCGTGCTCGGCCTGCGCAGAAAAGGCGTGCAGGGTACGATCCTGGGACTGGCCGGCGCGACGCTGGTGCATCGCGGCGTCACCGGCTACTGCCAGTTGTACGGCGCCCTCGGCATCGACCGCTCCCACGAGACCACGCGTCCCGGCAAGCCCGACCCCGACGGCGGCTTCCGCGGCTCCGCGCGCACGGCGATCCAGCGGCCCGCGCGCGAGCTGTACGACTTCTGGCGCGACTTCACCACGGCGCCGCGCTTCCGCGACGCCATCACGCGCGTGGAGATCCTGGACGAGAGCACCTCGCGCTGGACCGCCGCGGGGCCGATGGGCCGCTCCTTCCAGTGGACCTCGCGCCTGACTGAGGACCGCCCCGGCGAGTACATCGCGTGGGAGTCCGTCGAGCCCTCCGACATCCCCAACCGTGGCTCGGTGCGCTTCACCCCCTTCGGGGACGGCACGCAGGCGGAGGTGCACTACACCGTGGAGATCGATGCACCGGGCGGCGTGGTGGGCCAGGCGATCCTGGGCCTCTTCCACAGCAAGCCCCAGGCGATGCTGGAGGACGACCTGCGCCGGTTTCGCGAGCTGATGGAAGCCGGGGCGCCGGCGCGGCGCGAGCTGCAGTGAAGTGCGTTAGTGCGTTAGTGCGTTAGTGCGTTAGTGCGTATTCAACACAGGGCGGCACGATCGATAAAGCGGAGGCGCGGACGTTGGTGCGACAGGAAGGGGGACGGTGCGGGGTTGGGCACGGGCAGCCACGCGGGACGGCCCCTACAAGGGTTCCGGTGTAGGAGAGGAGAGCGGTGCCGGGTCGGGCACGGGCGCGATGAATCGCGCCCCTACGAGGTCGGCGCGTGGCACGGAGACTCGTGCTGCTTCCAGACGCACTGACGCACTAACGCACTAACGCACTTCCGTTCGATGGCGGAATACACACTCGTAGTCGACAAGACCGGCGAGCTGCGAATGGACGCGGCGGCAAAGGCGGAACGGTACGGGATCGTCACCGAGCAGATCCGCGCGACGCTGGAGGGCGAGCGGGACCTGCTGGCGGGGATGGTGTCGATCGTGTGCCTCCTCCACAACGCATTCCCGTACTACTTCTGGACCGGCTTCTACCGGCGCGTCGCGGAGCGGATGCTGCTCGTGGGGCCGTACCAGGGGACGATGGGATGCCTCTGGATCCCGTTCGAGCGCGGGGTGTGCGGCGCGGCAGCGCGCGAGGGAAGGACGCTGATCGTGGAGGACGTGAACGCCTTCCCCGGCCACATTGCCTGCGACTCCGCAACGATGTCCGAGATCGTGGTGCCGGTGTGGGATGCGCGGGACCGGCTGATCGCCGTGCTCGACGTCGACAGCACCATCCCCGCCGCCTTCGACGAGGTGGACCGCGAGCACCTGGAGGCGATCGTCGCCCTGCTGCGCGACAAGGAGGCCCTGCCGGTGGTCACAGCGTGAGCAGCGAGATCAGCGTCAGCGCCACGATCGTCCCGCCGAGGATGGAGCCGTAGCACACGACCACGGCGGCGTACTTGAGGAGCGTCTTCGGCCACCCCTGCCCGTACGACACCTTCATCGCCCACAGAAGGTAGCCGAGCAGGATCAGCCCGACGACGCGGTTGCGCCCCGGCACTGTGTACGGGACCATCAGCCCCGCCGCGGCGACGAGGAAGGCGAACGACTGCACGTGCAGCGCGAAGACCAGGTGCTCCACGTACATCTTTCGCCGCCGCAGGTAGAGGAGGTGCAGCACGCCGGCGAAGGCGGGGACCAGGAAGAAGGTGGCGCGCGGCGCGTTGCGGTTGAAGCTCTCCATCTGCAGGCGCAGCGACTCCAGAGGAGCCATCGCGTTGAGCTTGTCCTGCTGGCGCAGGATGCGGCGGGCCAGCGGCCGCGTCCATCCGGGCGCATCCAGGGTGTCGAAGCCGAGGTTGATGTTCTGGGGCCGCTCGCCGGGGTGCTTCGCCTCCCACTCGCGGACGCGCGGGCCGGCGTCGCGCCACATGCGGTCCGCGTCGGCGATGCCGGAGAGCGCTACGAAGAAGACGACGCTGGAGACCAGGTACAGGCGAAAGGGCGGCAGGTAGCGCGCGATCCGCCCCGCCACGTACTCGCGCGTGAGCAGTCCGGGGCAGAAGATGAGCGCTCCCAGCGTGCGCGGAAGGGCGGCGTTGAGGGCGAGCTGGTCATCCAGCGTGTCGGTGAGGATGCGGCGCACCGACACCAGCCGCTCCGCGTTGCGCTGGCCGCAGCTCGGGCAGAAGCGATCGTCCACCCACGTGCCGCAGTTGGGGCACGCGCGCGCGGGTCGGGCGCGCTCGTTTCGGGTGCGACGGGAGCGGTCTGGGTCATGGCGGCGCTCGCGGCGTGCGGGAAACGGGTACCCGCCCACCGCAGATGCCGAAGTCGTGCCGCCTTCGACTATCTTAGATACCGAACCGCGCCAGGAGCGTGAAATCGCGGTCGTACACCTCTACTGCCTGATCATGCCGGAGCACAGCCCGGCCCGGCGGCACTGGAGGCGGTGTGAGTGTCACGAAGTACCGGTCGCCGGAGCGATGGAAGGCGAAAGTGTAACGCTCGGGGGCCCGGCGGGGCTGCGCTTCCACGACCTTCCAGAGCCTGCCGCAGACCACACGGTCACTCTCGGCGCGCAACGGCTTCACGGAATCGCGAGTTGCACTCCCCATGTCGACGTTTGACTCCGCCAGGTTGGGAAGGGAAAGCAGGCTCCGGACGCGACGCTCGGACTGCTGAGTGGTAGGCGGGCAGGGCCGCTGCGCCAACGCGGACGCCGGCACCAGGAGGTGCGTGGTAAGGAGCAGTGCCCCAGCGAGCAATGTTCT
>DASVVI010000321.1:0-3389 GCA_036386635.1 Longimicrobium sp. | reverse complement strand
TAGCCGGCTTCGGCGATGCAGGCGGCCAGATTGACGGCGGTGGTCGTCTTTCCGACGCCGCCCTTCTGGTTGGCAATGGCGATGACGGGCATCGGCTCAGCGCCTCACGGGCGAGAGCGGGTCGCGAACGAGCATGGACGGGTGCTCCGGAGACGGTCGGACAGGGGGGAACCGCGTGGAATATCAGATGGGAAGGTGGCCCCCAATCTGCGCGCAAACCGTCTGCTCCGCAAGGGTGTTTCAGAGCGCTCCAGCCCCTGTCCGGCCACCGCGCGTGGAGCAGATGAGGGGGTGGGGGCGCAACCGGTTGCGGCGCAGTCACTTGCGTGTAACGTATTGGTTTGCATAGGGTTACAAAGGGGTTGACCGGCACGGGGGCACCCCCTTACTTTGGCGCTCCGGCTTCGGCACCCCTGCTTCGGCCGCCCCGCAAGACCATCCCCCGAACCTTCGAGAACCTGGAATGACGGAAGCCCGCCCAGTTGTCCTGACGCTCCCCTCCGACGTGGCGAACAGGGTGGAAGCGATCCAGCAACGGGACCCGGAGCTCGTGGCGAAGATGCTGCGATACTGCGCGATGCGGGAGACCATCTTCCAGGTGCTGGCGCGGGACACCCAGCAAACAAAAGTCTTGACCTAGTGGCCCGCGGGCCGCACAGTTGACGGGCGCGCGTCCCGCTCCGCCTACAACCCCGTCCTGCATGGCGCAGGAACCTGCTCTCCGGATCAAATACCTCGACTGGTGCTCGGCGAAAATCGCCGAGCACATTTTCGCACTGGATCCCGATGGCTTCTGGCTCCTGGCCCAGCGTGCGGAGGAAGCCTCTCGCGTTCCCGCCGCCGTCGCCGCGCCCGCGTGGGGCGGCGACGAGATCGTGGAGACGCTGGTGGGCACCGGCGAGGCCGCCGACCGCCTCCGCGAGCTGATCCTGGCGGTGCACCGCGAGCTGAACCTCCCCGGCCCGGACGAGTGGAGCGCGCTCTACGCCGCCAACCCGGCCACGTACGACCGCGAGATCCTCGGCTTCCGCCCGCCGCGCGCCTGAAGAACTCACGCAGAGGCGCAGAGACGCAGGGAGAGAACAACAGAGAAAAGCCTCACACAGAGAACACGGAAGGAACTGAAAGCCACAGAGAAAACCTCTAGCGGTTCTCTCTGTGGCTCTGTGTCTCTGTGTGAGCCATGGCAGTTCACTCCTGCGTCTCTGCGCCTCTGCGTGAGACTACTTTTTCCGGCGACTTCAGGACGCGCGCCGCCGCATGCGGTGCATCACCCACGCCTTGAGCTGCGCCTCGTCCGGGCGGGGATGGCCGCGCTCGGTGAGCCACTCGGCCATCCAGGCGGCGAACATTGGCGGCAGGTGGCGGCGGGGGACGTACTGCGCGCCGTCGGCCACGCTGAAGCCCTGCGTCGGCGATGGCTCGGCGACGTCGCCGGGGCGCAGCAGGCGCAGCGCGCGCGAGCGGCCGGGGGTGCGCAGGATGTAGCCCTTCTCCTGCAGCGTGTTCAGGTGCTCGGCCACGGTGGAGATGGCACGGTAGCTGAAGCGCTCCGCCACCTCTTCGTGGCTAGGCGCGTACCCTTTTTCTTCCAGGTATTCCCGCAGGTAGCCCAGGATCTCCACCTGCCGGCGGGTGAGCGGTTCCATGTCCATGTCCCGCTGTGGGTTGCTGTTTCCGTCCCGTTCAGCCCGTGCGCTCCACGATCATCAGGCTCCCCGCCGGCCATGCCGCCAGCGTGGGGTGCTCGTCGTCCGCCCGGCCGCGCACCAGGCGGTAGGAGCGGCCCTCGTCCGCGGGGTGCAACTGGAAGGCGAGCTCGTGGTCCTCGAAGACGCGGAACCAGCGCACCCAATCCGCCTCCGCCGCCGGCGCGTCCGGATCGAAGTCGATGCGGAGCGGTCCCTCGGCGCCGTTGCCGAAGGCGGGGGCGCCGCCACGTTCCTCCATCCAGAGCCGGATCTCGACCGGATCGCGCGTCCTCTTCGAGCTTCTCATCCCCCACCTCCAATTACGTCGGCTGTTCAGCTTCCGCCCGGCCGCACGTTCGGCATCGGGCGCCTTGGGCTCACCCCGTGCGGCGCAGCGATGCCAGGTTCTTGAGCCGGTCGATCCGCCTGCGCAGCGCGTCGGGGCGGCGCGCCAGCCAGGGGAAGGCGTCCTCCAGGGCGAAGGCGAGCACGCCCGGCACGTCCTCGAAGCCGAGCTCCAGCGCCTGCTGCACTGTGCACACGTACTCCACCACCACGTCGCCGCCGTCGCGAAGCTGGTGGTGGCGGATGCCCAGCCAGCGCAGCTCGGAGAGGACGTTGGCCAGCACCTCGGCGTTGAGCGGGTTCGCCTCCACGCGCGTGCGGGCGGGGAAGGGGGTGTCCAGCCGGATCAGCTCCGCGGCGCGCGGCCCGTCCAGCGGCACCACCGTGCGCCCCGCGCCGAAGCGCCGCTCCATCAGCCGCACCACCTCGGCGAGGATGCGCTGCGGGTCGGCCGGCTTCACCAGGCAGCCGTCGTAGTGGGCGGTGCCGGAGTGCGCGGCCTCCGAGTCGGCCGTCAGGCGCAGGGCGAGGGTGCCGGTGCACCCCGGCTCGCGGCGCAGCTCCTCCAGGAGGCGCGGGGCCGCGGGGTCGGGAAGGTCCACGATCACCAGGTCCGGGAACCACTCCACCGCGAGCCGCACCGCTTCCTCCTCCGTGCGCGCCTCCACCGCCTCGTAGCGGTTCCGCTGCAGTAGGAGGCGAAGTCCCGTGCGGATCACCTCGTTCTCGGACACGACCAGCACGCAACCCGGCGCGGTCGCGTCCAGCCAGGCCTCCCTCACCCCTGCTTCGAAGTCGATCATCGTCCGCTCCTCGCGGTTCAGGCGGCCGGCGCGGCGCGCAGGAAGCGCCGCAACGGGATGGGCCGCTTCATCGCCGGGCCCCACACGTCGCCGCGCTCCGCCAGCCGCGCGGGCAGGGTGCGCAGGGTGAAAACGTGCAGGTCCAGGTCGTCGGTCAGCTCGTCCCAGCTCAGCGGGGTGGAGACGGTGCCGCCCTTCTTGGCGCGGACGGCGTACACCCCCGCCACCGTCTTCCCCAGGATGTTCTGCAGGTAGTCCACGTACACGGTGCCGCGGGGGCGCCGCTTCACCATCCGCTCGATCGTCGCGATCTTCGGCGCGCGCGCGGCTACGCGGGTGGCGATGAACTGCGCCAGCAGCGTGGAGGTCTCCAGCGGCGTTCGCGCGGGGAGCGGGAGGTAGATGTGCAGCCCGCTGGAGCCCGACGTCTTGAGCGCCCCGTGCAGCCCCGCGCGATCCAGCTCCTGCTTGACCAGCCGCGCCACCTCGACGACCGTCTGGAAGTCGGTTCCCTCGCCCGGGTCGAGGTCGAGGATGGAGTAGTCGGCGT
>DASVVI010000320.1:0-10594 GCA_036386635.1 Longimicrobium sp. | reverse complement strand
GCCCGGTTCTCCCCCGCGAGCGGGGCCAGGTCGGCGATGGTGGCGATGGCGACCAGGTCGAGGTAGCCGTGCAGCCGCTCCTCGGGGAAGCCGGTCTCGGCGGCCAGGGCGCAGCACACCTTGTACGCCACCCCCACTCCGGCGAGCCCCTTCTCCGGGTACCCGCAGTCGCGGCGGTTGGGGTTCACCACCGCGGCGGCGGCGGGAAGGGTGGGGCCGGCGGTGTGGTGGTCGGTGACGATGACGTCGATGCCGGCGGCGGTGGCGCGCTCCACGGCATCGTGCGCCACGATCCCGCAGTCGCCGGTCAGGATCAGCGTGGCGCCCCATTTCCTCGCCTCCGCGATCCCCGCGTCGGACAGGTCGTAGCCGTCCACCAGCCGGTGCGGGACGAAGGGGATGGCGCGCAGCCCCATCATCCCCAGCGCGCGGGTGAAGAGCGCGGTGGAGCAGATCCCGTCCACGTCGTAGTCGCCGTGCACCAGCACCGCCTCGTTGCGCTCGCGCGCGCGGCGCAGGCGGGCCACGGCGTCGCCCATCCCCGCCAGCAGCACGGGCGCGTGCAGCTGCCCCGCGTGCGGACGCAGGAAGCCGCGCGCGGCCAGCGGCTCCGCCATCCCGCGTTGCGCCAGCAGGCCGCAGAGGACGGGAGGGAGCCGCAGCTCCTGGCAGAGGCGGTTGACGGCGGCGGTGTCGGGTGGCTGGGGGAAGACCCAGCGGCGGGGCGCGACGGCGGTGAGCATGCCCAAGCATAGCCACGCCCCGCCGGATCGGGCAAGCCGTTCCGGCGGGGCGTGCGCGGGGTGGCGCGTACCGCCCGCTTAGAAGCCGAAGAGCCAGAGCAGCGAAAAGAGCGCGATCAGCACGCAGACGCCGATCACCACGTACTGCATGGCGCCGCGCCCGGGGCCGGGGACGCTCTCCTTGACCTGGGGCACGGGCTCCGACCCGCCTTCGAAGGGGAGGTCTTTGTGGTCGTCGGGCCTCATTGCGTGCTCCAGCATGCGGGTGTGTGGGCGTCGTGCTTCGCGGCGCGGTGGAGAGCAACCCGCATGCCGCTTCCCCCGGCGGCGCCCGTTCCCTACCTTGGCGGGGTCACGCGCTCCCTACCGCCTTCCCTCGTCCAACGATGCCCACCCTTCGCGAGCCTCCGGTGCTCACCACCGCGCGCCTGACGCTGCGCCTGGCCGAGCCCGGCGACGCCGAGGCGATCGCGCGCTACTTCGTGGAGAACCACGACCACCTCGCGAGCACCCGCCCGCGCATGGAGGCCGAGTTCTTTACGGCGGAGTTCTGGCGCTCGCAGTCGCAGGCGAGCCGCTCCGAGTTCCGCGGCGACCGCTCGCTGCGCCTCTTCATGTGGGAGCACGCGAACCCCGGCCGCGTCATCGGCAACGCCAACTTCACCCAGTTCGTGCGCGGCGCGGCGCACTACTGCGTCCTCGGCTACGGCATCGCCGCCGACCGCGAGGGGCACGGGCTGATGCGCGAGGGGCTGGAGGCGGCGATCCAGTACGTCTTCCGCGAGCTCAACATGCACCGTGTGATGGCGAACTTCTTTCCGTGGAACCGGCGCAGTGGGGGGCTGCTGCGGCGGCTGGGGTTCGTGGTGGAGGGGTACGCGCGGGACTACCTGTACCTGGACGGCGAGTGGCAGGATCACGTGCTGACGAGCTTGACGAATGCGGAGTGGCGGGCGGGGTGAGGCAGGATGGTCGATATCAGGAGACCCCGGCGGTTGAAACCGCTGCAACAACTGCGGGAAGCCTGCCTTCGCAGGCTCGTCGGGGCGGGGCCGGTGCCGGAATCGGCGGCGCCCGGATTGCCGGCGCGGCATCGCCGGGGGATAAAGCCCCCGGCTGGAACTACGGGAAGACGGCTGAAGCCGTCTCGCGCGCCGCAGCCAGTCCGCGCAGGCGGACTTTGCGTGTTTCCAGCGGCGAATTCATTCGCTCCTGGATTGGCGGACGACGTGATGGGCGGGGTCCCGGGTCGGGACCCCGCCTCTCTCGTTTCACCGCCGCGGCGGCGGGATGCTGATCGTCTCGCGCGGCATGGAGGGCTGCGGGTTGGAGGGCGGCGCGGGCTGCGGGTACTGTTGCGGCGCGGGCGGGCCCTGGGTCGGCGCGGGGTTCTGCGTCGGCGGCGGCGGACGGCGCACCGGGGGGCGCGGGCGCGGCGTGGCGGCCGGTGGCACCTGGGCAGGCGGACGTGCGACGCCCGGCTGCGGCTGGGCGGGTGGGCGGGCGACGCCCGGTTGCGGTTGGACGGGAGGGCGGGCGACACCCGGCTGCTGCACGGGAGCACCCGGTACCGCGCCCGGGACGGCCGGCTGCACCCCGCCCGGAGGCACCGCGGCCGGCGCGACGCTCGCGCGCTGGATGGAATCCATCCGGATCGAGTCCAGGCGGATCGAGTCGCGGCGGATGGAGTCGAGCTCCTCGGGGGTGGGCGGGATGATGATGGGGGCACCGCCCAGGAGCCGCGTAAAGGGCGCGCCGCGGGGACGCCGCACGAACGCCGCGCGGGTGCGCGGCGGCCAGCGCTCCACCGAGAGCACGTTGGTGAGCTCCAGCCAGAGCGTGTCCCTCATCACGCGCCCCGCCACGAACTGCTGCACCCCCTCCCCCGGAAAGGCCACCAGCGCAAAGACGCCGTCCTTGCGCACCTCGCCGGTGAAGGGGATCACGAAGCTTCCCGGCACGCCGTACTGCCCCGCAACCGAGTCCAGCCGCTGCGTCAGGAAGCGGAACTCGCCCGGCGGCGTGAGCTGGTAGTCGCTGTTCGCCATCGACGCGCTGTCGCGCGGCGCGATCTCGAAGCCGGCGAAGAGCCACCGCCCCCGCACCTCCGGCAGCCCCGCCCTGCGCTCGGCGCTGGGCCGCTGCAACGGTGGCAGCGGCTCCACCTCGTCGGGCCCGCATCCCACCGCGAAGGCCAGCAGCGCCAGCCCCGCCCAGATCGCTCTTCCCCGTCGTCCGGCCACGCCTCTCTCCCTGTTGGGTTTGGATCGCACGGCGCCCGCCCGCGCATCGTCCGTGCCGGGGCGGCGGCGAGTGCGGCTACGTGCGCGCGGGCGCTGGAGTTGACACCCTCCGGGACCCGCCCTAGCTTGGAAACGCCGGTGCTCCGCGATGGAGCCCGCCCGACTCCCAGGCCGCCCCCCTGATTCCGATGGTCACCACCGCACACCCGCGCCCCGAAGAGGTGGACGCCGTCCTCCGTGAAGCGCTGGAGGCGAACGGCCAGCGGTTCACCGAGCAGCGCGCCGCCGTGTACCGCTTCCTCCGCGGCACCGACGAGCACCCCACCGCCGACGAGGTGTTCACCGTGGTGCGCGGCGAGATCTCGGACATCTCCCTGGCCACGGTGTACAAGGCGCTGGAGACGCTGGTGAGCTGCGGGCTGGCCGCCAAGCTCTCGTACGGCGACGGCTCGGCCCGTTACGACGCGCGCACCGACGAGCACTACCACTCCCGCTGCCTGGGCTGCGGCGTGGTTCGCGACGTGCACGCCACCGAGCCCGCCTACCGCCCCCAGGTGCGCGTGGGCGACGGCTTCCGCGTCGAAGGGTTCCGGGTGGAGGTGGTGGGCTACTGCGGCAGCTGCGGCGGCTGACCCACCGCGCCTCCCCCTCCTGACGCTCCCCGCGGGGAGCGTTTTTCGTTTCCGCCTCCGAGCGCGCCACGATGCACCCCGCCGCCCCTCCCTGTCAACCCGCCGCCCCGCGCTCCGCGCCCGCGATCCCCGGCTTCCGCGGCGAGATGCTGGGCGACGAGGCGCACTGCACCCCCTTTGGCGAGGCGTCCGGGATCTTTCGCGCGCTCCCCGACGCCGCCGCCGTGCCTGTCGATGCGGATGACGTGGCCGCGCTGGTGGCGTGGTCGGCCTCGACGCGGACCGCGCTCGTCCCCCGCGGCGCCGGAACGGGCATGCCGGGCGGGAACGTGGGGCGCGGGGTGGCGGTGGACCTGGTCTCCGGCTTCCGCACGGTCGTGTCGGTGGATGAGGATGCGCGGCGCGCCCGCATCCTCCCCGGCTGCACGCTGGCAGAGCTGAACGCCGCCGCCGCGCCGCACGGCCTGCACTTCCCCGTGGACCCCTCCAGCGCCGCGCGGGCCACGCTGGGCGGGATGATCGCCAACAACTCGGGCGGCGTGCACACGGTGAAGCACGGCTCCACGCGCCGCTGGGTCCACGCGCTGGAGGTCGTTCTCGCCGATGGCACGCGTGCCCACGTGGAGCGCGGCGCCCCGCCCGAGCATCCGCGCCTGCGCGAGATCCTGGCCGAGGTCGACGCCGCCATCGAGCCGCATCGCGCCGCGATCGAGGCGCGGTGGCCGCGCGTGCGAAAGAACTCGTCCGGCTACGCCCTGCGCGAGTACCTGGAGAGCGGCGATGCGGTGGACCTGCTGGTGGGGAGCGAGGGGACGCTAGCGCTGCTGACGGCTGCGGAGGTGCGCCTGGAGCCGGTCGCCGCCGCGCGCGGGCTGGCGCTGCTGGAGTTCACCGACCTCTCCGCCGCCGCGGCCGCCGTGCAGCGCATCCTGGCGCTGGAGCCCGCCGGGTGCGAGATGATCGACCGCACCTTCATCGACCTGGTGCGCGGCGGAGGCGAGGACCCCGGCTACCCCCTGCGCCGCGGCCTGGAGGCGATCCTCTTCGTGGAGATGGAGGGTGCCTCGGTGGATGAGGTTGCCGCGTCGCTCGATCGGATGCGAGAGGCGCTGAGCGGGGTGGCGGACCGGATCAGCATCGCCGTCGATCCGCAGGAGCAGGAGCGCTTCTGGCACGTTCGCCATGCCGCGAGCCCGCTGATCGCGAAGCTGGCCGGCGGGCGGATCTCGATGCAGTTCATCGAAGACGGCGTGGTCCCTGTCGATCGCCTCGCCGACTACGTGCACCTCCTGCGGCGCGTGCTGGCCGCCAACGACCTCCCCGCCGTCATCTTCGGCCACGCAGGCGACGGCAACCTGCACGTCAACCCGCTGGTGGACGTGGGCGCGCCGGGGTGGAAGGCGCGCGTGGAGGCCATCGTCTACGAGGTGGCGGAGGGCGTCGCGGCGCTGGGCGGCACCATGGCCGGCGAGCACGGCGACGGCCGCCTGCGCGCGCCGCTGATCGAGATCATTTGGGGCGCCGAAATCGTGGACTGCTTCCGCGCCGTAAAGCGCGCCTTTGACCCACTCGGCATCCTCAACCCCGGCGTCATCCTCCCCCTCCCCGGCCAGCGCCCTCTCGACGCGATCCGCTACTGATGATGGACGACGTGGAGATCGTCGCGCGCCCGGCACTGACGGACGATCAGCTCAATGCGCTGTTCGCCGCGTCGTGGCCGGATCACACGCCGCGGGCGTTCGGCCCGACGCTGGCGCACTGTCTTGGACACCTCGGCGCGTTCGCGGCGGGGCGGCTGATCGGGTTCGCCAAGGTCGCATGGGACGGCGGTGACCACGCGTTTCTCCTCGATCCAACAGTGCACCCGGAGTTTCGCCGCCGTGGGGTCGGCGTCGCGCTCGTGCGCCACGCCGCCGCGATGGCCGCAGAGGCGCGCGTGGAATGGCTCCACGTCGATTACGAGCCCCACCTCGCCGGCTTCTACGAGGCGGCCGGATTCCGCCCGACTGAAGCCGCGCTCCTGAGGCTGCGCGGCTAACCTGCGCGGACGATGCGGCTGAGCGTGACGATCTGCCCCGTGTGCCTTTGCGCGTGCTCGGCAGCGTGGAAAATCAGACCCATTACCGTGCTCGGCAGCTGGAGCCGGCCCACGCCGCGCGGCAGCAGGAGATCGTCCTCAGGCGTCGCGCGGATCTGCGCAAGGGCGCGCGCGATCGCCTCGTCCACGCCACGCATCAGCTCGTCGGCGGATGGCGCGGGGTCACCGGGGTCGGGCTCGGCGCGGAGGTAGGCGAGCTGCGCGTCCGTCAGCGGCTCGCCGCGGGCGTAGGTCAGCAGGCGGTCCAGGATGCCGGGGATGTGGCGCAGGTGGAAGCCGACCGACGCGACGCCGGCCGGCCGCGCCCACAGCTGCTCCACCGTGAGCCCCGCGGCCACGCGCGCGACGTCTTCGCCCGCTCCGGCCAGGGCGTGCGCGGCGGGCATCAGCAGTGGCGGCACGCCGGGCATCGGGCCACGAAGCCAAACTTCGGGCTCACTCATCGTTCGCTCCACGGGGTGCGATGGCCAGTCCGTCGGCGATGGCGGCGATCTCCTCGGCCTCGCGCCAGGCCGCTTCCAGCGTGCGCAGCTCGCCCTCCATGGCGCGCCTCTCCTGCTCCTCGTGCAGCGCCATCTCCAGCGCGAGCCGGTCCACGTAGCGGATGTTCGAGAGCCCGCCCGCCCGGCTGGCCGCGTCGAGCACCGCGGCGGGGCCGCCGCTCCGCTCCAGGCTCTCCACGGCCGAGCGCACGAAGCTGGGGCTCGCGCCGATCTGGTTGCTGCGCGCGCACGCCACCGAGGCCAGCGTCTGCGCCGCGGCTCCGGTGAGCTCGGCGCGCCCCCCATCGCTGTCGGTGACGACGCGCATCCCCGCGTCCTCCAGGCGCACGTCCCGCAGGTGGCGCACACGGATCGGCGAGCCCTCGGCGGTAAGCCCCACGACCCGCCGGAGCTGCGACCTGGACCACGCGACCGCGCTGCCCACGAACACCAGCGGAGCCGCAGCGACGACCGCGAACCCCGCGGTCCCGAACGTGGCGACCCCCGCTACCAGCACGCCGAGGGGGCTCGCCGCGATGAGCCCCCCTCCCAGCAGGTCGTTGCGCCGCCGCCGCTCCAGCTGCGGGGCGTAGCGCCACGCGGCGAACTCCGGCCGCATCGGGCGCCCCACGCGGATGAGCACCGGGCCCTCGGCGGGCCGCGCCATCCCGATGTTCTCCGTGGTAGTGCGGCGGGGCGTGTCGCGGAAGAGGCGCTCGCATTCTTCCAGCGCCTCCCACCTCTCCTCCACCGGGCTCAGGTTCCACCGCGCGCACGCACGGCAGACCGCCCACAGCCGCCCGCGCTCCGGGTCGAATGCCAGGCGCTCGCCCACCGGGAAGGCCTCCACACGGGTGTTGGCGCCCAGCGGCTTGTGGCAGTAGAGGCAGGTGGAGTACACGGCTCAACCGGGGCTGGAGAGTCGGGCGCGTACGATCTCCGTGAGCGCCTCGGGAGTGTTGAGCGACGGATCGTCGGTCACGCGCTCCAGCAGGTCGCGGAGGATCTCGCCCATCACCGGGCCCGCGGGGATGCCGAGCCTGCGCAGCTCGGCGCCGCCGATCGCCAGGTCGCCCAGCGTGAGCGCGGGCGCCGAGGCCAGGATCCCACCTACGCGCCGGCGCAGTGCCGCGGTTTCACGCAGGCGCGGGTCGTCCGAGCCCGCGCCGCGCGCCCGTACGTCCGCCACGCGCAGGCGCAGCACGTCGCGCACGTGGCCGGCGCCCACCAGCCGCAGCCAGCGACGCAGCTCAGGCTCGGGCGCGTCGGCGGCCGGGATGGCGCTGTGCTGCGCCACCAGGTGCACCACGCGATCCGTGTCCGCGTTGGAGAACTTGAGGCGGCGCAGCATCCCGAACGCCGCAGCCGCCCCCGCCGCCGCGTGGTCCGCGAACCCTGCCTCCGCCGTACGCGCCTTGCCGATGTCGTGGACGAGCGCGGGCAGGCGCAGCGCGGCGTGGTGTCGCGGCAGTGCGTCGGCCGTCATCAGCAGGTGACCCCACACGTCATCCGCGCCGTCCGGCACGCCGACGCATGCCTGCAGCTCGGGGTAGAGGGTGGCGAGCGCGCCGCATCCCTCGTACAGCCGCAGCGCCACGGATGGACGCTCCGCCTCACGCAGCACTTTGAGGAGCTCCTCGCGCACGCGCTCGGCGGAAAGCTTCGGAAGCTCGGGGGCGGACTCGCGCGCGGCGGCCCAGGTCGCGTCGTCGATGCGCAGCGCGAAGCGCGCGGCGAAGCGCAGGGCGCGCAGCACGCGCAGCCGGTCCTCGCGGAAGCGCTCGCGTGGGTCGCCCACCGTGCGCAGGACGCCGTCGCGCAGGTCGGGGACGCCGCCGTGCGGGTCGCGCAGCTCCCGGGTGAGCGCGTGCCAGGCGACGGCGTTGATGGTGAAGTCGCGCCGCTGGAGGTCCTCCTCCACCGAGCTCGCGAAGTGCACCACGGCGTGCCGCCCGTCCGTCTCCACGTCCCGGCGAAAGGTGGTCACCTCGTACATCCGCCCGTCCTTGCCCAGCACCCCCACCGTGCCGTGCGCCACCCCCACGGGCACGGTGCGGCGGAAGATACGCTGCACGTCGCGGGGGCGGGCGGCGGTGGCCAGATCCCAGTCGCCGGGGGTGCGGCCGGCCAGGGCGTCGCGCACGGCGCCGCCCACCGTCCACGTCTCGAACCCCGCATCCTGCAGGACGCGGGTGATGCGGACGACCTCCTCCGGCGCGCGCAGCTCCGGGCTCGTTTCCGTCACCGTTCCTTGTCGCTGGCGGGCAGGCCGGCAGCTGGCGAAGCGACCGTGTTCGGTTCGATCATCGTCCTCGTGCGCCCCGCCGGGTTGGGCGAATGCAAGCGTATTTGCGGCAACGGCTTGGCGGATCGGCCACTCTTAATTATCTTGTAATCGCGAACCGCTCCCCCCACCTCAACCGCGCGTGTGATGACCACCCAAGATCTCCTCCTCCAGGCTCCCGCCAGCGACGCCTTCCGCGCGGCATTCCGCTCCTTTCGCAGCAGCGGCCGTCCCAATGAACGGATCTCTTTCGACCGGCTCTCGCCCCCCGTCAAGGTGGAGCGGACGCTGACCAAGGCGCTGTTAGAATATCCCGACCTCGCCATCGAATCAATCGAAGTCCGCGGGTCGAGCGGGTGCGAGTTCTTTCGTGGGACGCTCATCGTGCGCACGGCGACGGAAGAGCGGCACGTCCGCTTCCATTGGGACTGCAAGTGGAGGGCGGAGCAGGAGGGGTGGGCGGACTACTTCGGCTTTCCGGACCAAGCGCGCGCGGCCCGCGAGTTCGGCCACGACTGCTTCCGCTCCTGGGTGGAGGAGCGCGTGGTGCCGCTGGAGCCGATGCTCATCGTCGAGGTGATCAACCGCCAGGAGATGCCGGCGATCCTCGCCTGAAAACATCTCGAGTTCAGATCAAGAAGGGCCGCCCTGTCATCGGGGCGGCCCTTTTGCTTGCAACGCGGCGTCTCACGCAGAACGGCAACTGCATGGCCTCACGCGGAGACGCGGAGGGCGCGGAGGAACTTCGCGTCCTCTCAGCGTCTCCGCCGTCTCCGCGTGAGATTGCTGTTCGCCCGCTGGCTCGCGAGTCCTGCAAGACGGACTAGAGGCTTGGAATCGATGTTGAAGGATGCTAAGCTGCTGAATCGCCGGCCGCTCTCCCTGTCCAACGATGAACATGTTCCTGCACGTTGATGGAGTGACGCACCTCAACGGATACGAGCTGCGCCTGGAGTTCAACAACGGGACGGTCAAGGACGTCGATCTCGCGGCCGAGCTGTACGGCCAGGTGTTCGAGCCGCTCCGGGAACCGCGCTTCTTCGGCCAGGTGCGGGTGAACCCAGAGACGGGGACGATCGAGTGGCCGAATGGGGCGGACTTCGCTCCCGAGTTCCTGTTCGATGCCGGGACGACGGTGCACGAGCTCGCCTGAGCGCGCCCTTGCAGCGGAGGACGGCAACCGGCACCTTGCCCGCCGTTCGCGCCTCCGCCGCCCAGTCCCAATTCGACAATGACCCACAGCATCCACCTGTCGCCCGACGAGCTGTCGCGGCTGGTCGTAGAAGCCGCCGTGAACGCGGACGAGCAGGGCTACTGGTCCGGCCCGGGCACCGCGGCCGAGAACGCGGTCGCGCACCTGACCCGCTTCCTCGGCGTCCTGGCCGGCGGCGACGACGACCTCAACGAGCACGAGCTGGAGCTGTTCGGCGAAGTCTTCCGCGCCGCGACGGGCGAGCACCCCAGCGACGACGTCCTGCGCCGCTCCGTCGCCGAGAGCGTGCAGCTGGCCGACGACCCGGACGCGCTCCACGACTACCTGTTGGCAACCCCGGCCTACCTGGAGTCGATCCTGGCGATGGACCGCGAGCGCGGCACCGAGAACACGCGCCAGGTGGTCACCGCCCTCAGCGGCCTCGCGCTCGCCATGCTCGCCGCCGACGGCCGCGCCGAGCCGGAGGAGGACTCCGTCTTCACCACCCACCTCGACCACCTTCGCGCGCGGATGGAGGCGCTGGGCGGGGATCCGGAGGGTTGATGCGGGTGGCCAGGGCACCGGGATGCGCACGGGGACGCGCGCCGGGGGCTGAAGCCCCCGGCTGGAACCACGCGAAGCCCACTGAAGTGGGCTCGAGTAGCGCGGCATCAGCCCCGAGTCCGCGAAGGCGGACTTTGTGCTGTTGTTGCCGCGAGTTTACTCGCCTGGGCTAGAAAGGCAGAGGCACGGAGATCGGTGATCTCCGAGCCTCTCTGCTTTCACCCAGAATCCGCTTACTTCACGAACAGCATGTCGCGGTACGTCGGCAGCGGCCACATGTCGTCGGGGACGATCTTCTCCAGGCGATCCACTGCGGAGCGCACGGCGAGCATGGCGGGGACGATGTTGTCGCGCAT
>DASVVI010000319.1:0-7830 GCA_036386635.1 Longimicrobium sp. | reverse complement strand
GGACGAGCTGGAGGATCGGTTCACGTCGCTCATGATCTATAGACACTCCACTGCGCAGGCACCCTATCTGCCATGCTGATCCGGACGGAACCCTTTTGCCACCGCCCGAGCACACCGGCAAAGCTACGTTGACGGCCGACGATCCGGAAATCCTGGCCCGCCTGAGGCAAGGCGACGACGCGGCGTTCGCGGAAGCGTTCCGGGCGCACTACGCCGCGCTCGTCGTGGCCGCGGACCGGATGCTGAGCGACCGGGCGGCGGCGGAGGACGTGGCGCAGGAGACGATGCTGGAGCTCTGGCGCCGCCGCGAGTCGCTCCCGGCGGACACCCGCATCCGCGCCTACCTGTACCAGACCGTCCGCAACCGTTCGCTCAACCACATCCGCCACCTGCGCGTGGCCCGCCGCGCCGAGCCGGACCTCCCCCTCCCCACCGCCCCCGACCCCGCCGACGCCGCCGCCCTCACCGGCGAGCTGGACGTCGCCATGAAAGCCGCGGTGGGCGCCCTTCCGGACGATGTGCGGGAAACGTTCCAGATGAGCCGCATCGACGGCCTCACCTACGCCGAGATCGCCCGCACCCTGGGCGTGTCCGTGAAGACGGTGGAGGCACGCATGGGCCGCGCCCTCCGCTCCCTTCGCGACCGCCTCGCACCCTGGCTCCCGTCCGGCGGCGGTTGGTAGCGGGTCTCACGCAGAGGCGCAGAGACGCAGGGAGAGAAAAGCCTCACACAGAGAGCACAGAGAGAACCGCAAGCCACAGAGGACCACTTTCGGTGTTCTCTCTGTGGCTCTGTGTGAGCCATGCGGGTGCCGTTTTCTCCTGCGTCTCTGCGCCTCTGCGTGAGGCCATCTGTTCTACTGGCAGGTCGGGCGCCCGTGCGGAAGCGGCAGCGTGCACGTGCGGGTGGTGCCATCCTGCGTGATGACAACCTTGGCCGTGCTGGAGCCGTCGTACGTGATCACTTCGCGCCGCGACGAGCTCTTGGTGGTCCCCGCCGAGGTCACGCTCACGCGCAGCGAGCGCGTCACCGTGCCTGCGGTGGGGTAACTGGGACGGCCGCTCTGCACCGGGATCACGATCCCCACGACGGTGTCGCCGATGGCGCGGGTGGCGGTGAACGCGACGCCCGCCGAGTCCTTGCCCGCCAGGTTCTCGGTGCCGGCCGAGGTGCCGCTCACCGTGCGCTGCGTGCTGCCGCGCGCCAGCCCGGAGACGGTCTGATCGCTGGCGTGGCTCACGACCGCCGTCACGCTGTCGCGCCGCGTGGTCGTGCCGCTCACGGTGGTGCGCGCCCGCACCGTGTTGGTGGTGCTGTCGAGCGCCGTCTGCGTCGCGCCGCTCGCGCTGGTGAAGGTCAGCAGACGGGTGATGGTGAGGCCGCGGTGCGTGCTGGTGCAGGTGGTCACGCCGCCGCTGGCCGTGCAGTCGCCCTGGTTGCCGCCGAAGTCGAATGGGCGCCGGCCGTCGTGCGGCCCGCCCAGGAAGTCCAGCCGCAGCCCGCCGCCCATGAAGTCGAAGCCGGGGAGGAGGCCGTTGGGACCGTGCTCGTGGCGGCCGCGGGGTCCGCCGGGTCCGCCGGGTCCGCCGGGGCCGCCGGGGCCGCCGTGCCGTCCGCCGTGGCGGTAGCCGTGGTCCATGTCGCCGCCGGAGCTGTCGGAAGAGAAGCTGTTGCTGGTGGAGGCGAAGCCGGTGGGCGTGGAGACGAACGCCGCGTCCACGTCGAGCGCGTCCTGCGTGGTGCTGGGGTTCTCAGAGCAGGCGCCGAGCACGGCGATGGCTCCGATGAGTGCGAGGGGTACGATCCGGGCCATGGGAGCTTCTCCGCATGAGGTTGCGCGGCGCCGGCCTCGCGGGTCCTTCCCGCGTTCCGCACGGCAGCCGTCGCACCTATGACACGCGAGCCGCGCGGCACCCTATCTCAAACCTACTTGGCGGTTCTCTCTGTGCATCTGTGTCTCTGTGTGAGCCATGCAGTTGCGGTTCAGTCGACCGGCACGAGCACGATCTCCCGCTCGGCCCTGGCGACGCCCGCGAAGACGCCCAACGCGCCGGTGACGCCGGCCGCGAACCGATCCCGCTGGAGCGGCTTGCCGGGGTACGTACGCACCAGCTCCTCGTAGCGGGCGTACGCCGAATCGTACGCCACCACCAGGATGCCCGCGCGGACCGAATCAGGCTCGACAGGACCCTCAGGGGTATGGCAGAGCGCGGGCTGATAGAGCACGAGGGTGGCCGTGTCCGTGGCCGGTGAGCGCCAGAGGGTGTTCTGCGGGATGGTGCACGACGAGGGCGGGATATCGAGCGTGCGAGGGTACAGCGTCCTGAGCACGAGACCCACGCCGATACGTCCCGCGCCCCCGGCGCCGCGCCAGCGGACGGGGATGGTCGCGGCCGGCACGCGCTCCGGCCTGCGCCGCACCCCGATCCGCGCCCCCGCGGCCGGCGATTCCCCCACCGGCGCCAGCGGCACCCGGGCCGATCCACGCGCCTCCTCTCCCCCCGGCACGCGGATGTCGAGCGCGTACGTCTCCCCGGCGCGCACGCCGCCGCGCACGATGCCGGTGTAGCACCCCGCTGCCCCCGCGTCTGCCAGGCAGCGAGCGGACGCCTCGCCGAGCAGCACCGACTCGCCCCCGCCCGTGATCCGGACGGCGGCCCCGGAAACCGGTTGGGCGGACGGCGCGACGGAATCTCCTTCGACTGCCACTCGGGTCAGGAGGACGGCGACCGTGTCGCTCCCCGCTTCCAGGACGGAGTGCACCATCAGCTCGCGCCGCTCCACGTCGATGGTGACGGGGTCGCGCGCGAGCTCGCACCCGGCGACGAGGACCGCCAGCGCGGCGATCTTCAGAAGCGCCATTCCGCCCCGATGCTCGGGAAGAAGGGAAGCTGCGGCAGGTAAGTGAGCACTGCTCGCCCGTCGTCGCGGATGCGCGGGCGGGCGAACGAGACGTTGCGCGTGTTGAGGGCGTTCAGCACGTGCACGTACGGCACGACCACCACCGGCGCGCCGAACCAGCGGCGGCGGTACTCTCGCCGCGCGCCCAGGTCGAGCCGCAGGTAGGGCGGCAGCCGGGCGGAGTTGTGCTCGCCCACCAGGAGGGTGCCGCGCGCATCGTCCGTCGTGAAGCGCCGGCTCACGGGTTCGTACCGGTACCCCAGCGCGAACCCCGTCACCGGCGTGTACGGCTGCCCGCTGGCGAGGGCGAGCCGCGCCGTCACCTCGCCGCGCTCGCCGAACGGTAGCTGCGCCAGCGCGTCGAGCGTGTGCCTGCGGTTGAACTGCGGCGTGTAGCGCTCGCCGTCGGCCCGGCGCTCCGCCGCGGCCAGCGCGTAGCTCAGCGACCAGCTCGCCCTTCCGCGGACGTGCCGCGCCAGCATCTCGACGCCCCGCATGGTGCCTTCGCCAGAGCGATAGCCGTTCGGAACGACGAACGGCGCCTCCAGCGGGTTCGCGGCGACGGGCGGCAGCGGCAGGTCGTGGAGCCACTTCGCGTACGCATCGAGCCGCACGCTGGTGGAGCCGCGCGTCCACTCCGTCCCCATTACGGCGTCTTCGCCGGTCAGGAGCCCCGCGCCAGGCTCCGCGGCGGCCAGCAGATCGTAGGCGAGCAGGGCCGACGCGGCGGATTCCTCGTCGCGCAGGGAGTGCACCACCTGCGCGTAGCGGCCGCCGCCCGCCGAAAACGCCAGCCCCCGCCGTGCCCAGCGGATGCCGGCGCGGGGCATCCAGGCCGTCCTCAGCTCCCCCGCGTGCAGCACCCGCACGCCGGTGCGGATGACGAGCGCGTCCGTCGCGGTCCATTCGTCGTCCACGTACGCCGCCAGCGTGCGCGGCTCGTCCACGCGTTCGAAGGGGACCACGAAGTCCCCGAACGGCGCGGGACTCACCTCGGTGATGCGGTGCGCCAGCCGGTATGCGTCGCCCTGGACGCCGGCCCGCGACTGGTGGCGCGGGGCGTAGCGGATGACCTCGGCAGCCGCCAGCAGGTTGCGCGTTTCGGTGCGGCCGGTCAGCACCGGGACGTACGGGATCTCCTCAGGGGGTATCTCAGGAACGAGCGCGCGCTCGCGGGCGTCGAAGGTGGCCGCGAAGCCGGTGAGCCCCGCGCGCGCCTCGCCCACCCACGCGGGCCCCAGCGTGCGCCGGTACGACACGCTGGCCAGCCGCGATCCCCAGCGGATCCGGTAGTCGTCGCCGGTCTCGCGGCGCATGCGCTCGGGCGTGTCGATCACCTCGCGCTTCAGGTACAGCGATGCCGCCAGCGTTCCGTTGCCGCCGACGTCGTGCGTGACCTTGAGATGCGCGTCGGTGAAGCCGTACGGAATCGTCCCCTCGGTCAGCCCCAGCGCGTAGGCGGCGGAAGTCAGCGCGTCCAGGTACGAGCGCCGCACCGAGGCGATGTAGCTGCCCCGCCCCCCGGGGAGCGGCCCGTCGACGCTTGCGCGCGTCGCGATCAGGCTCACCCCGCCATTGCCGCGCACCCGGTCGCGTCCGCCATCGCGCGTGCGGATGTCCACGATGCCGCCCAGCCGATCACCCGCACGGGCCGGAATCGCGCCGGCGAGCACGTCCACCGAGGCCACGGACGATGGATCGAGCGCCCCAAAGATCCCGCCGACGTGGTACGGGTTGAAGAGCGGCATCCCGTCCAGCATCACCAGCGTCTGGTCCGGCGAGCCGCCGCGCACGTACAGCGCGCTGCTGAAGTCCGAAGACGCGGCGACCGAGGGAAGCGTCTGCACCGCGCGCAGCACGTCCGCCTCCGCCAGCGCGGGGACGGCGGCCAGCTCCGGCGCGCGGAGGGGCGTCGCCGAAGGGCCGCCGAGCACCTCCGCGCGGCTCTCCGCCCGCTCCCGCCTCGCCACCACCTTTACGTTCGGCAGGGCGATGGGCGCGGCGACGAGGTCGAAGTCCATCCTCACGACCGTTCCGCCGCGCGTGCGTACGATCAACTCCGTGGGATGGTAGCCGACGGAGCTGGCCTGCACGCGCCAGCGCCCGTCCGGAACGCCGCGGATGGCGTAGTCCCCCGCGGCATCGGTGGTTGCGCTGCGGCGGAGCTCGGCGATGCGCACCGTGGCGTACGGCACCGGTTCGGCCGTGGCCGCGGCGCGCACCGTCCCCTGGATGTCGGCCTGGGGGAGGAGGGCGAGAAGGAGGAGCGACGCTGCGACCATGAATCGTGGGTGGAAGGCCTGGACGGGCGGGTCACGGCCCGACGCGGAAGACGAGCTCGGGGCCCGCGGTGTCGACCCCCGTCGTGAGAACGCGCATCTGCTCGCCTTCCTTGACCAGGTACGTCCGCCCGCCGACCGTGACCACCGCGTTGCGCAGCCGCCGGGGGAGCGCGATGTGGATCTCGCCGCCGTCCGCGCCATCGACGGTGATGCGGCCCGGCGCCGTGCGGAACCGCGCGCCGGCCGCCGCCCCGGTCCCGCGCACGTCCACGTACTCCGCGTCCGCCAGCCGCACGCGCACCCGCAGCCCGCCCCCAGCGTTGGTCAGCACGACGTGCACGCTCCCCTCGCGCGGCAGGATCTCCACCCCCGCCAGCGGTTCCGCCGACGCGACGGGTGGACGGGCAGCGGACGGCACCTCCGCCGCGCCCCCGAACCGTTCGCCGATCCACGCGCGCACCGGCGACCCCGGCAGGGTGGCGGAGGCGATCCCCGCCACGGCCAGGAGGAGGACGGCCGCCCGCGCCAGCGCGCGGCGGCCATCCGGCATCCACGCGGCGCGGCGGCGGCGTAGGGCCACGTAGGCCATCTGCGTGGACACGGCCGGGTCGAGCACGGAAAGGGCGCGCTCGAATGTGGACGAGAGCAGCCGCAGCCGCTCCGCCTCGGCCGTGCACGTGCGGCAGCCGCCCACGTGCAGCTCCCGCGCGGCCGCGGTGGAGCCCGGCAGCCGGCCGTCGATCCACCCCCGCAGCGTTCCGTCAGCCGGGTGTTCCATCAGCCTCCTCCTCCGTTCCGTAGACGGCGGCGAACCGCTCCAGCGCCCTCACCAGCATCGTCCCCACCGATGCCGGGTTCAGCCCCGCGGCCGCGGCGATGTCGGCGTAGCTGAAGCCTTCCTCGCGCATCAGCAGCATCTGGCGGTCGCGCTCGGGAAGGCTCGCCAGCGCGACCCGCACGCGCGCGACCTTTTCGTTCCTCTCCGCCGACTCGTCGGGCGCGGGCGGCGCGTCCGGCACGGGAGCCCAGGCGGTCAGCAGCCGAGAGCGCCGCGCCGAGCTGTTGCCGCGCTGCCGCACGAAGTTCGTGGCGACGGTAAAGAGCCAGCGGTCGGCCCGCTCCTCTGGCACCGGGTGGTCCAGCAGCCGCACGAACGACTCCTGCGCCGCGTCCTCGGCGGCATCCATGTCCCCCGTCAGCCGGTACGCGTAGCGAAATAGCGACGGGTACACGCGGTGGAAGAGCGCCTCCAGCGCCGCCTCAGACTTGCCAGGCACCGTGTCGCCGTCCGCTCACACGGTCCGCTGTAAGGCGCATCGCACACTCCATCGGCAGGGTGGGAGGCGGCACGCGCGCGGGCCGCTACGGCACAAGAATCCGCGAGGGCCCGCGTTTGTGACAGCCGCTCACGCTGCCCTGTTCACTCGACCCCCTGCACCACCAGCCGCACCCACCCGCCCAGTGCACTTTGGGCGACGAGCTCCTGTCCGGGCACGCCTCCCATCCGCTGGTACAACTCCGTTCCCGCCCTGAGCATGGACGCATCGCCGTCCACCCACGGATCGTGGCGCGGACGGGCAGCGGCGCTGTCGGCCACGGTGATGATCACGTCGTCGCACCCGGTACGCTCGCGTTTCACCACGCTGAACAGCGCTCCCGCCTCGGATGCCGTCGCCGGGCCGCGCGCGGTGTAGACCGCTCCGTTCACCCGCGCCACCGGCTGACCGCTGCACAGCGCGGCGGGCGTCGTCACCCCCCCGTTGCAGGCGGCGGCGAGCAGGATGCCGAGTGCCGCGACGTACGTTGAAATGCGCATGGAAAGCTCCTTCTGGCAGGATGTGGAGACGTGGAGCCGGTGCATCCGTCGGCACTCGCCGCGTACCCCGGCCGGTCGTTACGCCACAAGAATCCGCCAGCGCGCCCGTTTGTGACGAACGCAGATCGGGGCGACCCGCAGGCCGCCCCGATTCGTCCCCGCCGCCCGGAGCATCGTATCTCGTCTATCTCCTCCACCGGGTGTATCAGGAGAGCCCAAAGTTCACGAATCCGAGTCTTCCAGGATCTCACGGAAGACGATCTCCGGGTGCTCCTCTCCCAGACGGAGCAGCTTGAGGTTACCACCATCGGGACTACGATAGCCTGACTCCCACGCCTGAACGGTGCTCGGCTTGACGTTCAGGACGCGCGCGAAAAGAGCCTGCGATGCACGCACCCTCTCCCGTAGCTGCCGCACCTCGCCCGCGGTGATAGGGTTCGGCGGCACGGGAACGATGGTCGTGCGCAGGTCACGTTTGCGGCCGGCGTGGTGCTCGGCCACCTCGTCGATAGCGCCCAACACGGCGCTGAATTCCGTTTCACGCATTGTGGGCTCCTTCTTCAGTGTACTACACAGTAGGGTACTACCCGGTAGTGTGTATCGCAAATCGTGAGTCTGGCGGAGATCGGCTCGTTCGAGGGATGCGGACAATATCGTGGAACTGAAGAGAGGCGCCCCGTGCCTGGGACGCCTCTAGTCCGCGTCTCCGGTGTGCTCCCGCGCTCCAGCGTGCGATCAGGCTGGGCCGGCGCCGATCCCCGAAGAGCAGGACAGCTCCGGGTCCGTTTCCGCCATCCCAAGCCGCGCCAGCACCCAACCGACCGGCCACC
>DASVVI010000318.1:0-2426 GCA_036386635.1 Longimicrobium sp. | reverse complement strand
GCCGATCTCCGCTACGACAGGCGAACCAAAGTTAGCGAAAGTGGTATCTAACTGCGAAAACACGCGTTCAAACCAGATCTGGTCGCCGTTGGTGTAGCGAATGAGGGAACGGCCATCCGGAGATCCTGCCGTGACATTGGTGTAGAAGACATTGCCTGGGCCAAGCACTGCGTGCTGATTAGTCGGATCGTCCTGGTAAACCAGCGCCGGGTTATTACCCGAGAAGAGCTGGACGCCGGTGGCAGAGGCGTCGCCTAACGACTGATCCGAGCGCGCGTAGGTCGAGTAGCGACCCTGATCGGCGGGCCACTTGAGGATGTAACCGGTGTAGTATTTCGGCCAAAGAATCCCACGCTCGCCCGCCTCCTCCCAATAAATCAGAACTTCATTTCCGACCTGCTCTTCCGTGCCATTGATAAACACGCCGGCGGCAGTCTCGCGGATCGCATAGAGCGTTTGCTTCGCGCCGCCCTGGGAGACGTGTTGATACAGGTACTGATTACCTGCCGACGTCCCGGCTCCCGCGATGATGACGGATTTTAGATCCGGGTCGGGGTTGAGGCCGCCCTTTCCATCAGCCACATCCGGAGGAGGCTCTACCGTGTCACCGATATCGACCTTCAAAGTGGCCGGTCGCGTTTCCTTGATGACACTGACGATCTCATAACCCAACTGCTCGCGGTCGACCCCGCCAGGTTTGACGTTCCCGAGGTACTCGACGAAGACGCGGCCTTCCCGATTGTAGGCCTGAATGAGTGAGGTGAGCGGATCGTACCAGAGGGTGCGCAGCTCTGGCGGGATTTGGCTCCCTGGGGCAGGAGGCGTGATGTAGGGCGAGACGAAGGCCGTCGCCACCGTCCGCGGCATGAGCGAGTTGTAGACGATGTTGACCGCGCTCACGCGCGAGGTCGGGACCTGAACCTTCGGACCGTTAAAGCCGTTTTCGGTCCAGTAGATCTTTCGCTCTGCTTTGGCCGGCGAGTTCGAGATGACGTACTGCTGGCTGAAGAGGTTTCCGGAGACGCGCTCCCTCCATAGAATGGTCACGACGCCAGGCTGCGTGGCGTAGACCTTCTGGGCGTGTGGACTCCAGTAGAACGTGTCGTTGTTCGTGGTGCTGTTCGGCGGCTCGAAGGCATTCGCGGGCTGCGCGAGGTAGAAACCCGACGCCGCTGGCTGACCGTCGGCTCGTATGATCGGCGGCGGGATTTCCGAACCGAGGGAATACGAGACGGCGAAAACCACCAGGGGCCGCGCCATGGCAACCGATGCGAGTTGCACCCCGCCGCCCGATGGCAGAATCAGAGTCGTCGGTCCGGGCGCCGTATCGGGACTGCCCGCGAGAGTGAAGCCCGTGCCATTCGGGCCACTGGTGATCCGCGTGGTGCGCCACCCGCCAAACGCCGTGCCGGATTGAAACTGAACGTCATAGGCAGCGCGGAGGGGATCTCCCAGTGGCGGGATGGAGGGATCGTCGGGCGGAAGCGTTGGCGGCGCTTTTTTGCTGAAGATGTTGCGGAACCCGCTTTCCAGACTGGGCAGCGCCTGGGCATGAACCGAAGCCGTGTCAGCGACGAAGAAGAGGAGGAGCCCGACGAAGACATACGACAGCCGGAAAGACCGTCTGCTGTTCGCGCAGCGACTTCTCACAAAAGCGTTCATCGGGGACTTCGCGGGCTACTAATTGCCGGCTGCGTTCGTCTTCTGCGCCACCTTGCGAATGGGCAGATCGCGCGTCGGCAACAGCTTCTCGAGCGCGGTGAGCCTGGCGTCCCGAGCCTTGTTCCCTAGCTCCAGCTCGGCGACGCGCTTTTCGAGCACGGAGAGCTTGCGATGCAATTCCTGCGTGGCCGACACATTCAGCATCGCGATCGCATCGTAATCGACGGAGCGGAAATCGTTCACCTCGCGACCGAAGACGAAGACCTTGTCCCCGGGCGGCTGGAAGGCGGTGCGGAATCCGTCCTTCCTCAGCTCGAGCACTTCATAGACGCCCTGTTCGTCGTGCGCGATCAGCCGCACGCGATCGCCCACTGCCAGGTCGGTGGCCAGCGTCACCCATCCTTCCGCGATCGGGGCGCGCTGATAGATGTCGGGCACCACACCCACGCTTCTGGTGACGGCCTGTGGGTAAATCGACTCCACCTGCTGCGCGATCACTTTCTTCTGCGAAGCCGTGCCTTTCTCGATGGCGTCCTTGAGACGGTAGTCTGTAATCTGAATGCCCAACAAGGTGGTCAGATCGGTCGCCGCGTCCGAGGGATGCAGGATATCCTTGATGCGGGCATCAGAAAGAATGTCGACCACGTTGGTTCGTATTCCGCTATCCGCGATGATGGAATGGGCACGCGTGGCGGGGTTATCATTCCTATCGAAGGCGCCGTTGCCATCCAGGATGGCCTGCCAGTTAAAGATGGTCGTGCCTG
>DASVVI010000317.1:0-2307 GCA_036386635.1 Longimicrobium sp. | reverse complement strand
CGGCTCGGCGGGTGCGGGGTCGTCGTCCGGCAGCGGGCCGCTGAGCGAGGTGTCCTCGCCGTCGACGAGGAGGGGGGCGGTGCCGTCGGGGCCGGCGCCGTCGTCGTCGCCGGCTTTGGGCTCGCGCTCGGCGAGGAGGGTGATCTCGACGACGCGGTCGTGGGCGGAGACGGTGATGGTGCGCTCCGGCTCGGACATCCGCGTGCCGAGGGGGGCGGCGTCGGTCTTGATGCGCAGGGTGCGGCCGACGGCGGTGACCGCCATCAGGTCCTCGCCCGCGTGCACGTCGCGAAGGCCGGCGAGGGTGCCCATCTCCTTGCCCGGTGTGTGGATGGCGTTGCCCTGGCCGTCGCGCTTCTGCAGCGCGAGCTCGGCGAGGGGGACGCGCTTGGCGAAGCCGCGCTCGGTGACGGCCACCACCTCGCCCTCGTGGCGCAGCGCCGCCATCCCGACCACCCGGTCCTGCCCGCGCAGCTTGATCCCGCGCACGCCCTGCGATACGCGTCCCTGCAGCGGGACCTCGCCCTCGCCGAAGCGGATGGCGCGCCCGGCTGCGCCCGCCAGCACCACCTCGTGCTCGCCGTCGGTGATGCGCGCGTCCACCACGCGGTCGCCGGCCTTGAGCGAGATCGCCTCGATGCCGCCGCGGGCGCGGGAGTACTGGTCCAGCGAGGTGCGCTTGACCGTGCCCTCCGCGGTGGCGAAGAGGACGAAGCGGTCGGCGCGGAACTCCGGCACGCGGTGCACCGCGGCCATGCGAGCGTTGCGCGCGCCCTCGAAGAGCTGCTTCACCGCCTTGCCGCGCCCGCTGCTCTCCGGCACGTCCCGCACGGCCAGGCCGAAGGCGCGCCCGTCCGTGCTCAGGAAGAGGAGCGTGTCTTCCGTGCTGGCCACGAATGCGCGCTCGATGTAGTCGTTCTCGTAGCGGTCCATCGACAGCCCCTTGCCGCGCTTGGCGCCCCGCTGGTAGACGGCCATCGGGATCTGCCGCACGTACCCCTCGCGCGAGACCGTCACCACCACCTCCTCGGCGGCGATCAGGTCCTCCAGCTTCACATCCTTTTCGTTCTCGAAGATGTGCGTGCGGCGCGGGTCGCCGTACTCTTCCGCGAGCTTCAGCAGCTCGCCGCGCACCTCGGCGGCCTGGAGTGTGGGGGAGGCCAGGAGCTCCTCGAGCTGCGCCATGCGCGTCTCCAGCTCGGCCATCCGCTCGCGCAGCTCCTTGCCCTCGAGCTGCGTAAGGCGTGAGAGGCGCATGTTGAGGATGGCCTCGGCCTGGCGCTCGTCCAGCTTCAGCTCCTTCTCCAGCTTGCGCGCCGCCGTCTCGCGGTTTCGGGAGCCGCGGATGATGGCGACCACGTCGTCGATGCGCTTGAGCGCGATCAGAAGGCCGCGGAGGACGTGCGCCTCGTCGCGCGCCTTGTCCAGCTCCCACCTGGAGCGGCGGACGACCACCTGGATGCGGTGATCGCGGTAGCGCTCCAGGATCTCCTTGAGCGAGAACTCGCGCGGCACGCCGTTGTCCAGCGCCAGCGAGATGACGCCGAACGTGGTCTGCAGCGCCGTCCACTTGTAGAGCTGGCCCATCAGCTTGGCCGCGTCGGTTCCGCGCTTCATCTCGATGACGACGCGGATCCCCTCCCGGTCGCTCTCGTCGCGCAGGTCGGAGATGTCGCCGATCTTGCCGGCGCGCGTGAGCTCCGCGATCTGCTCGATGATGCGCGACTTGTTGGTGCCGTACGGGATCTCGGTGACGACGAGCTGCTCCTTTCCGCTCCGCTTCTGCTCCTTGTAGACACGCGCGCGCATCACCACGCGCCCGCGCCCCTTCTCGTACGCGTCGCGGATCCCCTGCTTCCCTACGATCAGCCCGCCGGTGGGGAAGTCGGGGCCAGGGACGTGCTCCATCAGCTCCGCGACGGTGCACTCGGGGTTGTCGAGGAGGTGGACGGCGGCGCGCACCACTTCGCCGATGTTGTGCGGCGGCATGTTTGTGCTCATCCCCACCGCGATGCCGCTGGAGCCGTTCACCAGCAGGTTGGGAAGGCGCGCGGGGAGAACGCGCGGCTCCTTGAGGCGATCGTCGAAGTTGGGGGCGAAGTCGACGGTGTCGCGGTCGATGTCCGCCAGCATTTCGGTGGCGATCTGCGACAGGCGCGCCTCGGTGTAGCGGTAGGCGGCCGCCGCGTCGCCGTCGATGGAGCCGAAGTTCCCCTGCCCGTCCACCAGCGGGTAGCGCAGGGAGAAGTCCTGCACCATGCGCACAAGCGAGTCGTACACCGCCGTGTCGCCGTGCGGGTGGTACTT
>DASVVI010000316.1:0-6492 GCA_036386635.1 Longimicrobium sp. | reverse complement strand
GCCGGGCGCGTCGCTGCTCCAGCCGCTGCGGGCGCTGGCGCGGGAGCGGGCGAGCTGGTTCGCCGTGGCCTCGGCGTGCTCGTGGAGCCTGGCGACGCTGGTGCACAAGATCGGGATCGCGGCGGTCGGGCCTTTCCCGTGGGCCGCCACGCTGGCGCTCGGCACGGGCCTGGTGCTGGCGGCGCTCCTCCCCTGGATGGCGTGGAAGGCGCCGGCGGGGACCGGCCTCCCCTCCCCCGGCACGCCCTGGGCGCGGTTCGTGGTGCTCGCGGGATGCTGCTTCGCGCTGCAGCAGGTCTGCCTCCACCTCGCCTTCCGGGCTACGCAGACGGGCTACGTCATCGCCATCACCTCCACCGGAATCCTGTTCGCGACCGTGCTGGGGATCGTGCTCCTCCGCGAGCGCGCGGCGGCGCGCACGCGGCTGGCTGGCGCGCTCCTCATCAGCTGCGGCGCGATGCTGGTGGCGCTGTTCGGCTGATCGCCGCCTTGAATCGTTTGCGTCGTACAAGCATCTTCAGTCCCTGGTCCACTCCGTGTAACCTCTTCCCTGCATTCACATGGCCGATCGGTACCGCATCGTCGCGAAAGACGGGGCTCTCCACCTGGAGGAGCCGGGCTTCTTTGGCAAAGACCTGGGCGAGCTCCACGAGACCTGGGGTGGCAAGCTGGAAACTCGCAACCTCCTCGCGGGCGACTACGTGCTCGAGGACATCTCGGGGCTCTTCTCATCCGGGCAGAAGTACAAAATCACCCTTCCCGACGGCACCACCGGCACGCTCACCAAGGACACCTTCGGCGACAGCTACGACTTCGAGGCGGATTGAACTGCCACAAAGCCCCCAGGGACGTTCCCCGGGGGCTCGGCTGGCTACTTCTTCGGCGGATTGCAGCGCCTGCCGTTGGCTACGGAGTTCGCATCAATTAACGGGCCGAAGGCGCGGGAGGTTCGCGGGCGTGTCGGTCGAGTGGTGGCTGCGCACACTGGCGGCGGAGCGGCGCCGGTTGTAAATGTGGGTGCCCTGAGCCTGCATCTCATTCTACGGAACTCCCCCACGTGAAGCCGACCATCACCACGCGCACATTGCTCGCGCCGGCGCTCATCGCCGCCGCGCTGACCGCCGCTCCGCTGCACGCAACAATGCCGGGCGACACGACCCCGAAGGCGCGGCCGGTGGCGCGGCGCTCGGGGGAGAACCCGGAGCTGGCGCGGCGCATGGGGTGGCCGGTCGAGGGGCCGCGCGCGCTTCCCGGCGCGCTCCTGCCGAGCAGGCGGATCGTGTGCTACTACGGCAACCCGGCGTCGCGGCGGATGGGTGCGCTTGGGCAGTATCCCAAGGCCGAGATGCTGCAGCGGCTGCAGCGCGAGGTGGCGCGCTGGAACGCGGCGGACCCGGAGCACCCGGTGAAGCCCTGCCTGCACCTCATCGCGTCGGTGGCGCAGGCGGACGCGGGGCCGTCCGGCCACTACCGCGCGATCGTGCGCGACTCCACCGTGCGCATGGTGCACCAATGGGCGCGCGAGGTGAACGGCGTGCTGTTCGTTGACCTGCAGATCGGCACGGACAACATCCGCAACCTGCTGCCGCGCTTCGAGTGGATCCTCCGCAATCCCGATGTGCACCTGGGGCTCGACCCGGAGTTCTACATGAAGGGCGGGCACCGCCCCGGCACGCGCGTGGGCACCATGAGTGCCGCCGACGTGAACTACGCCGCCGGCTTCCTGGCGGACCTGGTCCGCAAGCACAACCTGCCGCCCAAGGTGCTGGTGGTGCACCGCTTCACCCGCCGCATGCTCACTGACGCGCCATCGATTCGCCTGCGCCCCGAGGTGCAGTTCGTGGTGCACATGGACGGATGGGGCCCTCCCACTCTGAAGCGCGATTCGTACGAGGCGTTCGTGGTGCGGGAGCCGGTGCAGTACACGGGCTTCAAGCTCTTTTACCACAACGACACCAAGCAGGGCCACCCCCTGATGTCCCCGCGCGACCTCCTGCGCCTGGAGCCGAAGCCGCTGTACATCCAGTATCAGTAGGGGGCAGGCTGTACCGGCGGTTGAAACCGCTGCAACAACCGCGGGAAGCCTGCCTTCGCAGGCTCCGGGGGGGCGGGCGCCGGCCACGCCGGGGGATGAATCCCCCGGCTGGAACGACGGGAAGCCGGCTGAAGCCGGCTCGTGCGACCCGGTATTGGAACCCCGAGTCCGCGAAGGCGGACTTTGCGTGGTTCCAGCGGCGAATTCATTCGCTCCTGGTACCGGAAACCTGGTACCGCGAACCTGGTACCGAAAACCTGGAACCGGGCCGGAACCGGGTTCGTCGCGGGAATGGCGGGTTACGGCGAACGGCGGGGCACGGGCAGCCACGTGGGGCAGCCCCTACGGGATTCGGTGCGCGGGGCGGGCGTCGGGGCGGCGGCGGGGGTGGGCAGACACGCAGGTCTGCCCCTACGGATACACCGGGTGTGAACGACGGGCGGCGGTGCGCGGGCGGGCACGGGCGCGATAAATCGCGCCCCTACAGGTGCGGCGGGTTGGGATCTCGCCCGAGAGTCCGCGAAGGCGGACTTTGTGCTGTTGTTGCCGCGAGTTCACTCGCCCGACACCCCTCATCCACGCCGCGCGCCGCGCTCGCTGTGCCCCCGTGGCGCCGGGCAGTTCATCGAAGGTCACGTGCAGGCGCGAGTAGCCGCCGACGCGGACCGTGACGCGGACGGTGCGTGTGCCGCGCCGGTAAACGACGAGGGCGGATTGGCCGGCGCGCAGTGAGCGGAGCGTGCGGCGGAAGCCGTCCATGCCGGTGATCGGGGTGCCCGCGAGCGATACGATCTCGTCGCCGGTGCGCAGGCCGGCGCGCGCCCATGCGCTGCGCGGGTCGGTGACGATCAGGCGCACCGGTCCGCCCTCCGCCGCGTTCGCCCACACGCGCAGGTCGGGCGCGGGCCTACCCTGCGCGTCGGTTACCGAGTCCCTCCGCACGCGCATGCGCAGGCCGAGACGCGCCAGGTGCGGCGCGAAGTCCAGCCGCCCGGGAGCGCGGACGTACCGCGCGAAGAAGGGGCGCAGGTCGCAGCCGCACACGTCGCCCGCCGTGCGCTCCAGGTCGGCGCCCGTGTAGCCGCGCGGCTGTGGGAAGCGCGCGATCATCCGGCGCATCACCTCGTCGATGCCGCGCCGCCCGCCGGTCGCTTCGCGGATCTCGAAGTCCAGCGCCGTGGCTACGAGCCGGCCGTGCAGGTAGTAGTCGGTGGGGTGCGGACCGTCGTCGCCCGCCCGGCTCGCCTGCTCCGGCGAGATGGTGCGATAGGCGGGGATGTCCAGGTACTCCGCCAGGTCGCGGCCCAGCCGGTCCAGACGCGAGTTGGCGGGCGCGAGTCCCGCGCGCCGCAGCAGGAGGTCGGCGAAGTAGATGGTCACTCCTTCGCTCCACCAGCGCTCGCCCGTCGAGGGCGGCGGGCGCTGGCTGAGCCCGCCCCAACCCGCCGGGCGAAGCCGGACCAGGTTCCAGCTGTGGGCGTACTCGTGCGCGGCGTTGTCCAGGAAGTCGTCCATTCCCTGCGCCAGCTCGGCGCTCGATGCGCCCAGCGTCACGGAGTTGGCGTGCTCCAGCCCTCCCCAGGTGCCATCCTGGAGGAGGAAGGCGTATTCCGAATACGGGAGGCTTCCGAAGACGTCCCGCGCCGCTACGGTGAGCCCTTCCAGCGCGCGCACCACCGCGGCGGTGTCGAACGGCACTCCCTCCGCACTCGGCAGGTAGGCGACGGTGTGCGGCGTGCTGCCCGTCTGGAAACGCCACGTCCGCAGCCTGCCGACGAGAATCGGCGCGTCCATCAGCTCCGCGAAGCTCGGCGTGCTCCACGTACCTTCGGCCGGGATGCCGGCGCGCGTCCAGCCGCGGGGCAGCTCCAGGTGAAGGCGCGTGGGGCGCCGGGGCTGGTCCGCCAGGTAGACGAAGCTGTCCGGACCGCCCACCAGCCCGCCCATCGCGGTGAGGACCGGCCGCCAGCTCGGGCGCAACCCGCGCTCGCGGGGCGGCAGCGCGATGCGGTAGCGCACCGTCACCTCCCCACCCGCCGACCTCACCACCCACACCGCGCTGTCCACCCGCTCCACCGTCGCGGCCGCCCCGCCCGCCTCGGCGCGGAGGTCGCGCAGGTATCGCCAGAAGCGCTCGTCGTACTCGGGATGCGCCGCCATCGCGAGCCGGAGCACGGGTGGCGCGTTCGGGACGCGCATCTCCACGTCGAAGCCGGACAGGTCGAGCGAGTCGATGCGGAGCGTGTACCGCACCGTATCGGCCGGCGCCTGCGCGAACGAGGAGCCGGCGAGAGCCGTCAGTGCCGCGGCTGCGGCGATGATCCGTCCGATGTGGCGCATCCGCATCGTATTTCCGGGAACAGAGGTCAGGGCGGGGGGGCGGAGACCTGGCGCTCGGCCCATCTCACCATCAGACCGAGGTGAAGTGGACGGTTGCGCAGTCCGCGCCGGAAGACGCCGCGCAGCCCCTGGACTTGGACCGCGTGATCGGCGCCTGGGATGATGATGAGCGAGTCCCCCGGATTGTTAACGGCGCGGCGCGCGGCGGCGACGGCGGCCCGGCTGCGCTCGACGGGGACCAGCGCATCGGCGCCGCCCCAGACGGAGAGGACTGGGGCGCGGAGCCGCTCCAGCGCGGGGATGGGAGTGTAGTCCATCTTCGTCCGGTACCAGGCCCACCACCAGTCGTTGCGGTCCATCGGTCCGGCGAGCCCCGAGTACGGCCGCCCCGCCGCCGATCGGGCGGCCGCCTCGTATTCCTGCCATCCGGCACCCGTCCGCGCGTAGGCGTGCTTCAGCCGCTGGAGGTGCATCGCGGCGCGCCGCTCCTCAGGCGCCAGCGACTGCACCTGTCCCGCGGTCTGGTGGAGGTTCTGCTCGGCGAAGGCGACGCCCGTGGCGGACTGCATGATGACGAACGCCAGCCGCTCGCGCAGCGCCACCTCCGGCGCGATGACGGCGCCCTCGCTGCCGCCCCAGACGCCCACGCGCGCCGAATCGACCCATGGGTGCCTGCGAAGCACCCCGGCGGCCGCCGCCGCGTCGTCGACCAGCGCGCCGAACGGGCTGCGCCGCCAGTCGCCGCCCGATCGCTCGCTGCCGCGCTTGTCGTAGACGAGCACCGCGAACCCCCGCCGGACGAACGCGTCGACGAGCATCCCGTAGTACGGGTTCTCGCGCCCGTCCGGCCCCGAGCCGTGGAGCAGCAGCACCGCCGGATGCCGCCCGCCCGCTTCCGGCGCGATGACGGTGCCCGACAGCGTGGCGCCACCGCTGGCGATGCGCACCTCCTGCCGCCGCGCGGGAGCCTGCGCGCACGCTGCCGCGAGAAGCACGAGGAGCGCGGCGCACCACGGGCGCAGCGAGGCGGCCTTGTTCATCAGGGGACGTTCCTTGGCGTGGAGAGTGGAGGGTGCTACGATCCATACGATGCTGCATCGTGGCTCCTCGCCACAACTCCCCTGCCCTCCACCGCACCTCGCCGATGCGCATCCGCCTCGTCCCACGCGTGAAGAGCACGCTCCGGGCCTTCCTCGCGGCCGGGGCGCTGACGGGCTGCGGCGCGCAGGCGGCGACGCCCGCGCTCGCCATCGTCGACGTCGCGCTGATCGACGGCGCGAGCGACACGATGCGCGCGCACCAGACGGTGATCGTGCGCGACGGCAAGGTCGTGGAGGTGGGTCCCGCCGCGCAGACGGAGGTGCCGCGCGGCGCGCGGCGAATCGACGGACGCGGGCGGTGGCTGATCCCCGGGCTGTGGGACATGCACGTGCACGCCTTCGCCCACGACTTCCCGAACTTCTCGGCGCCGCTGATGCTGGCGTGGGGCGTCACCGGCGCGCGCGACATGGGCTTCTACGTCGACACCGCACGCTTCTGGCGCGGCGAGGTGGAGGCGCAACGCGTCGAGGGTCCGCGGATCGTCATCGGCGGACGGCTGGACGGGCCCGTGAACCGCGCGCCCTGGGTGGCGCGCGCGGCGACGGACGCGGAAGCGCGCCACGCGGTGGACTCGCTCGCGCGGGCGGGCGCGGACTTCATCAAGGTCTACAGCAACCTGAACCGGGCCGCGTACTTCGGGGCGGCGGACCAGGCGCGCCGCCGCGGCATCGTGATCGCCGGCCACGTGCCGTACCCGGTATCGGTGCTGGAAGCGGTTCGCGCGGGCCAGCGCAGCATCGAGCACGAGGACGACCTCATGCGCGCCTGCAGCCGCGAGGACGCCACGCTGCGCCGAGAGCTGTCCACGAAGCCGGCCGGCGCTCCAGTTTCCGAGGAACTCGCGGTGATCCGCGACCACGCCCGCCGCATGCGGACGGGCTACGATGCGCCGCGCTGCACCGCCGTCCTGGCCGAGATGGCGCGCGCCGGGACGCGGCTCACCCCCACGCTCGTCGTCTACCAGCCCTACCTGGCGCGCACCGACTCCGCGGTCATGCACCCGTCCGTGCTGTCGT
>DASVVI010000315.1:0-1962 GCA_036386635.1 Longimicrobium sp. | reverse complement strand
CACGCACTGACGCACTCCCGCACTTCTGTTAAAAAGCCGGCGCCCATGCGAGCGCCGGCTATCGTCTGTGCGTACGGGCCGTCAGACCGCCTGGACTTCGCGGACTTCCGGGATCACCTGCTTGATCCGCCGCTCGATCCCCTGCTTCACCGTCATCGTCGAGATCGGGCACGAGCTGCACGCGCCCATAAGGCGGAGCTGCACCACGCCCTGCGCGTCGTCGTATCCCACGAACTCCACGTCTCCGCCGTCGCCGCGAAGGGCGGGGCGGATGGTGTCCAGAGTGTCTTCGATCTGCTCGACGATGGTCATGCCGCGGCCGGTTGGGTGAGCGGTGCGCCCTGCACGCCAATGTACCCCACTGCCGGTAAATGGGTCAAGCCGGGCGGGTGTGGCGAAGGCGGAGGCGGGGGCGTAGCTTGTGCGCGGAAAGTGCTAAGTGCTGAACAGAGAAGTGCGTGAGTGCGTTAGTGCGTGAGTGCGTTTTCACTTAGGACTTGGCACTCAGCACTCAGGACTTCAGTTCCGAACCAGGAGACCCGCATGAACAGCGTTACACAAGTTCCAGCTCCGCGCAACGAGCCGGTGCTGTCGTATGCCCCCGGGAGTCCGGAGCGCGCCGAGCTCAAGGCCGCGCTGGAGCGCATGGCGGGGGAAGAGATCGAGATTCCGCTCATCATCGGCGGCAAGGAAGTGCGCACCGGCAACACCGAGCGCCAGACCATGCCGCACGACCACGGGCACGTGCTGGCGACGTACCACAAGGCCGGGCCGGACGAGGTGCGCCAGGCCATCGCCGCCTCGCGCGAGGCGCAGAAGGAGTGGATGCACTGGCCGTGGGAGGACCGCCTCGCCGTCTTCCAGCGCGCCGCCGAGCTGCTGGCCACGCGCTACCGCCCCGTGCTCAACGCCGCCACCATGCTGGGGCAGAGCAAGA
The DNA here is from genome assembly GCA_036386635.1 of Longimicrobium sp. Lineage (GTDB taxonomy): Bacteria > Gemmatimonadota > Gemmatimonadetes > Longimicrobiales > Longimicrobiaceae > Longimicrobium. The sequence continues at coordinate 1,025 of DASVVI010000315.1, read as the reverse complement.
CGGCGTACCAGGCCGAGATCGACAGCGCCTGCGAGCTGATCGACTTCTGGCGCTGGAACACGCACTTCGCCGAAAAGATCTACAGCGAGCAGCCCGTGTCCGGCCCCGGGATGTGGAACCGGATGGACCACCGCCCGCTCGAAGGCTTCATCTACGCCGTCACGCCCTTCAACTTCACCGCAATCGGCGGAAACCTGCCGACCGCGCCTGCGATGATGGGGAACGTGGCGCTGTGGAAGCCGTCCAACGCGGCGGTCTACAGCAACTACTACATCATGAAGATCCTGCAGGAAGCCGGGCTTCCGGACGGGGTCATCAACTTCATCCCGGGCGATCCGGGGCCGATCACCGACATCCTGGTGGCGCACCGCGACCTGGCCGGCATCCACTTCACCGGCTCCACCGCGGTCTTCCACACGCTCTGGAAGACGGTGGGCGAGCGGATCGCGTCGTACAAGAGCTACCCGCGGCTGGTGGGCGAGACGGGGGGCAAGGACTTCATCCTGGCCCACGCCAGCGCCGACGTGGACGCGCTCGCCACCGCCATCGTGCGTGGCGGCTTCGAGTACCAGGGCCAGAAGTGCAGCGCCGCCTCGCGCGTCTTCGTGCCGGACTCCATCTGGCCGCAGGTGCGCGAGCGTACGGTGGAGATGCTGTCGAAGATCCGCGTGGGCGACGTGCGCGACTTCCGCAACTTCATGGGCGCGGTGATCGACCGGAAGGCGTTCGACAAGATCACCGGCTACATCCAGCACGCCAAGGAGTCGAAGGGGATCGAGATCATCCACGGCGGCACCTCGGACGACTCCAAGGGCTACTTCATCGACCCCACGCTGGTGCAGGTGGAGGACTCCGCGTACCGGCTGATGTGCGAGGAGGTGTTCGGTCCGGTGCTCGCGCTGCACGTGTACCCGGAGTGCGACTGGGAGCGGATCATGGACGTGGTGGACGCCGGCACGCCGTACGCGCTCACGGGCGCCATCTTCTCCAACGAGCGCAAGCCGATCGTGGAAGCCGACCGCCGG
>DASVVI010000314.1:0-4259 GCA_036386635.1 Longimicrobium sp. | reverse complement strand
GCGGCTCGGCGAAGCGGGGCCAGGCGCCGCGCGGGGGACGGCGCCCGGCCAGGAGGCGCTCCACGCACGCCGCCGCCGCGCCCAGCTCGCCCGTCACCCACACCTCATCGCCCATCCGCGCGCCGGAGCGGAGAACCGGGTGCGACGCTTCGCCGACCACCGTCACGTCCAGCATCACGGGACCGGGCGAGCGCGTGAGGTCTCCGCCCAGCACCACCGCGCCCACCGACTCCGCGGCGCGCCGCACTCCCTCCATCACCTCCACCGCGAAATCCCCCGCATCCCCCCGGGGCACCGCGAGCGAGGCGAGCACTCCGATGGGCCGCGCCGCCATCGCCGCCAGGTCGCTGAGCGCCGCCGCGGCCGCGCGGTAGCCGATCCCCTCCGGCGGGAGCCAGTCGCGCCGGAAGTGAACCTCCTCCACGCTGAGGTCGCTGGAGAGCACGATCCCCTCCCCCGCCACCACCGCGCCGTCGTCGCCGGGCCCCACGCGCACGTCCGGCCGCGCCGCCTGCACCGGCGACAGAAATCGGCGGATGAGGTCGAACTCGGCGCCGGGCCCCAGCAGGGCCGGCGCGACGGTGCCGCGCGGGCGGAAGGTAGGTGTAGGCATGCGGACCCAGAGTGCGTGAGTGCGTTAGTGCGTAAGTGCGTGAGTCCCAAGCGCACTCACGCACTCACGCACTAACGCACTTCCGTTCAGTACGCCGGCGGATCGCTGGCGGGGAAGGACTCCTGCGAGCCCTCGGTGACCTTGTCGCGCGCGGCGGCGTCGCGCGTCACGGCGCCGGAGGGCATTCCGCCCTCGATGACCTCGGGCTCCTCCTTGCCGGTCAGCAGCTGGCGCAGGACGTACTGCAGGATGCCGCCGTGGCGGTAGTACAGCACCTCCTGCGGCGTGTCGATGCGGATGTACGCCCCGAACTCGCGCGTGGTGCCGTCCTCGGCCGTGGCGCGCACCGTCAGCTCGCGCGTGGCAAGGTGCCCGGCGATGGCGTCGGCGAGGCCCACGATGTCGAACGTCTCGCGCCCGCTCAGGCCCAGCGTCTGCGCGTTCTCGCCCTGCAGGAACTGGAGGGGAAGGATGCCCATCCCCACCAGGTTGGAGCGGTGGATGCGCTCGTAGCTCTCCGCGATCACCGCCTTGATCCCCTGCAGGAAGGGGCCCTTGGCCGCCCAGTCGCGCGACGAGCCGGAGCCGTACTCCTTCCCCGCCAGCACGATGGTCGGGGTGCCGTCCGCCTGGTAGCGCATGGCGGCGTCGTAGATCGTGGTGATCTCGTCGTCCGGGAAGTACGGCGCGTAGCCGCCCTCCGTGCCCGGCGCCAGGCGGTTGCGGATGCGCGTGTTTGCGAACGTCCCGCGGATCATCACCTCGTGGTTGCCGCGTCGGCTGCCGTACGAGTTGAAGTCCTTGGGATCGACCCCGTGCTCCACCAGGTACTTGCCCGCGGGTCCATCCTTCTTGATGCTCCCGGCCGGCGAGATGTGGTCCGTCGTCACGCTGTCGCCCAGCAGGGCGATGGCGCGCGCGCCCTGGATCTCCTGCACCGTCTCCGGCGCCTCGCGCGGCATGTCCTGGAAGTACGGCGGCTGGCGCACGTACGTCGAATCCGGCGCCCACGCGAAGCGGTCGCCCTCAGGCACGTCCATCGACTTCCAGCGCTCGTCCCCCTCGAAGACGCCCGCGTAGCTGCTGCGGTACATCGAGCTCTCGATGGACGACTGGATCGTCGAAGCCACCTCGGTGGAGGTCGGGCAGATGTCCTGGAGGAAGACCGAGCGCCCTTCCGGGTCCGTGCCGATCGGCTCGTTGTAGGGGTCCCAGTCGATGCGACCCGCGATGGCGTACGCCACCACCAGCGGCGGCGACATCAGGAAGTTGGCGCGTACCTCCGAGTTGATGCGTCCCTCGAAGTTGCGGTTGCCGGAGAGCACCGAGCACGCCACCAGCTCGCGCCGCTGGATCTCCTCAGAGATCTCCGCGGGGAGCGGCCCGGAGTTGCCGATGCACGTGGTGCAGCCGTAGCCCACCGTCTGGAAGCCGAGCTGGTCCAGGTACGGATGCAGCCCCGCGCGGTCGTAATACTCCGTCACCACCTTGCTGCCCGGCGCCAGCGACGTCTTCACCCACGGCTTGCGGTTGAGGCCGCGCTCCACGGCCTTCTTGGCCAGCAGCCCCGCCGCGATCATCACCGAGGGGTTGGAGGTGTTGGTGCACGAGGTGATGGCCGCGATCACCACCGAGCCGTGGTCGATGGAGCTCTCCTCGCCGTGCGGCGATGCCTGCGCCGCGGCCTGCGAAGCCTCCGCCGCGCCTGACCCCTCGCCCCACACGCCGTTCGCCTTCTTGGCCTCGTGCTCCAGGCCGATCGGCGCCGCGTCCTTGACCGAAGCCGGCGCGGCGTGCCCCTCGGGTAGGAGCGCCGGCAGCGCCTCGGCGAAGGCGCGCTTCACGTCCGACAGGTTGATGCGGTCCTGCGGGCGGCGCGGCCCGGCGACGCTCGGCTGCACCGTGTTCAGGTCCAGCTCCAGCGTGTCCGTGAACACCGGGTCCGGCGAGTCGCTGGTGTGGAAGAGCCCCTGCTCCTTCATGTACGCCTCCACCAGCGCGATCCGCTCCTCCGAGCGGCCCGTGAGGCGCAGGTACTGGAGCGTGGTCTCGTCCGGCGGGAAAATGGCGCAGGTGGCGCCGTACTCCGGGCTCATGTTGCCGATGGTGGCGCGGTCCGCCAGCGCCAGAGAGGCCACGCCGGGCCCGTAGAACTCCACGAACTTCCCCACCACGCCCTTCTTGCGCAGCAGCTCCGTGATGGTGAGCACCAGGTCGGTCGCAGTGGCGCCCTCGGGGAGCTCGCCGACGAGCCGGAAGCCGATCACCTCGGGGATGAGCATGGAGATCGGCTGGCCCAGCATCGCCGCCTCGGCCTCGATGCCGCCCACGCCCCACGCCAGCACGCCCAGCCCGTTCACCATCGGCGTGTGCGAGTCGGTGCCCACGCAGGTGTCGGGGTAGGCCAGCGGCAGCCCCTCGCCCTGCAGGTTGGGGTTCTCGTCGGTGGAGAAGACGACGCGCGACAGGTACTCGAGGTTCACCTGGTGCACAATGCCGGTGTTGGGCGGCACCACGTTGAAGTTGGCGAACGCCTGCTGCCCCCAGCGCAGGAAGGCGTAGCGCTCGGCGTTGCGCTGGTAGTCCAGCTCCACGTTCTGCTCGAAGGCGCTCGCCGACCCGAACGCGTCCACCTGGATGGAGTGGTCGATCACCAGCTCCACCGGCTGCAGCGGGTTGATGCGCGACGGGTCCCCGCCCAGCTCGGCCATGGCGTCGCGCATGGCGGCCAGGTCCACCACGCAGGGTACGCCGGTGAAGTCCTGCAGCACCGTGCGCGCGGGGGTGAAGGCGATCTCGCGGTCGGGCGGGCTCGTGGGGTCCCAACCGGCCAGCGCCTCGATGTCGTCGCGCGTGACGGTGACGCCGTCTTCGGTCCGCAGCAGGTTCTCCAGCAGGATGCGCAGCGAGTACGGGAGGCGGCGGACGTCTCGCCCGCCGGTGTTCAGCGCGTCCAGGCGGAACATCTGGTACTCGCGGTCGCCCACGCGAAGCGTCGAACGGGCCCCAAAGCTATCGCTCATCACGTTCTCCTGTCTGGATATACGGTCCGGGATCGCGCCCTCGGCGCGCGGGGGACAGTTTAGCCCCTGCGGCTCGCCCCCGAAAGACGCGCTCCCGCACCGCTTTTCCCATGCCGCGCGCGGTGATTGCGCGTCCACCCGCGGCGTGCGTTATTTCCCGTGCGACGCATGCCCCACCCACCCGGAAATCGAGAGCCACGATGGGCCGTGAAGTGATCGTCATCGGCGACAAGGTGCTGGTGAAGCCGGAGGAAGAGAACAGCAAGACGCCCTCGGGGCTGTACCTCCCCCAGGGCGTCGCGCAGAAGGAGCAGGTGGCCGGCGGCTACGTGGTGAACGTCGGCCCCGGCTACCCCACCGCCGAGCCCCTGGCCGACAGCGAGCCCTGGAGCAGCGGCGGCGGCACGCGCACCGGCCTGCGCTACGTCCCCCTCCAGGCCCAAAAAGGGGACTTCGTCATCTTCCTGCGCAGCAACGCCGTGGAAGTGGAGATCGACGGCGGCACCTACCAGATCGTCTCCCACTCCGCCATCCTGCTCATCATCCGCGACAAGCTGCCGTAGGGCCCCCTCCCCCGCTCGTTCCTCGCGGCCCCTCCCCCAAAACAACCTGGGGGAGGGGCG
>DASVVI010000313.1:0-3689 GCA_036386635.1 Longimicrobium sp. | reverse complement strand
AGGGGCAGACCTGCGTGTCTGCCCGCCCTCGCCCCGACCCCAACCTCCGCTCCGACGCACCCAATCCCGTAGGGGCCGCCCCGCGTGGCTGCCCGTGTCCTGCGCTGCGCCGATGTCTGCTCCCGCGCACCGCCTGCCGCTCACGAGCCGTCTTCAGCCGCCTTCCCGTCGTTCCAGCCGGGGGCTTTAGCCCCCGGCTCGCGTCCCAGATCGAATCCCGCGAACCCCCCCGCTACGGCTTGCGAACGGCAGCCCCGCGGGCGAAAATGCTGCCGTGAACCTCTCCCTCGCCTCCGTTTCGCTGCCCGATCCGCTTCTGGGCATCCTCGCCGTCGTCGGCGTGCTCGCCATCCTCGTGCGGCTCGGGAGATCGCTGCTGCGGGTGGGGATCACCATCGCCGAGGAGACCGCGGCGGCCGGGATGGCGGAGACCAGCGCCCGCCGCGGCGACCTCACCGGGCTCGCCGAGCGGCGCGAACAAAAGGTTGCGCTGCGCCGCACGCGCCTGAGGCAGCTCGGCGTGTCGGTGCTGTGGGTGGCGCTGCTGGCAGGGCCGGCGCTGGCCGGGTGGGGGGGGCCGGTGTACGCGGCGGCTGCCCTCCTCTGGCTGCTGCCGCGCGCACCGCTCCGGAAGGTGCGCCGGCCCCGCCCGTCTGATCCTCACATCGGCGTGTCCGCGGACGGGCCGTAGATGGAAGGGAGCGGTACGTCGTTGAGGCGCAGGTAGACGCTGAGCTGGCCGCGGTGGTGGATAATGTGGCTCATCAGCATAGTGCGCAGCACCGCCGCGCGCGGCATGGCGAAGATGGTGCGCCCCGCGTTCTTGAGCGTCCAGGTGACGCCCAGCTCCTCGTCCGTCGCGGCGGCGATGGCGGCGCGGGTCGCCTGGACGTTCGCGTCGAAGGTGGCGAGGAGCGCTTCCGCCGATTCGAACTGCGGTGGGGTGCGGGGCGGGCTCCCCGGCGGGTTCATGTCGACCTCGGTCAGCGTGATGGCGCGCAGGCCGAGCGACGGGATCGTCGCCAGGTGTTGGGCCAGGCCGCCGAGCGCGGTGGACTTCGGGTGCGGCTTCCAGTCCGCGCGGTCGGCGGGGACGCGCTCCAGGAGGGTGCGCGTGATGGCCATCTCCTGGTCGAATTCGGGGAGCAGTGCTTGGGCGATCGGCATTTTTGAGTTCTCGGGTAGGCGTGGGGGACTCGGTCGTGGGATGAATGTAGGGGTTGCGCGGGGGTGTGCGCGAGGCGGGCAGGGGGCGGAGACGGGGCGGGCACGGGCAGCCACGTGGGGCGGCCCCTACAGGGATGGTGGTGCGGAAAGCGGAGGGCGGTGCGGGGGAGGGCACGGGCGCGATGAATCGCGGCCCCTACCAGGTTGGCGGGTTTAGGGTCCGATGATGCGAGCGGGGGGCGGCGCACGTGCGCCGCCCCCCGTCTTTGGCCCACCGCCGGTTCAGGTCAGCCGTTGCCGAAGCCGTCGCCCTGGTCGTACTCGCTGCGCGGGCGGTAGTCGGTGGAGGACTCATAGCCGCCGTCCTCCAAGCCGCTGTCGTAGTGGGCGCCCTGGCTGAAGCCGCGCTGCGGATAGTCGTCGCTGCCGTACGGCGCGCCACTGGAGTAGCCGGTGCCGCCGTACTCGCTCTCGCTGTACCCCGTGCCGTAGCGCCGCGGGTAGGCGCCCGATTCGTACGAGGTGGAGGGCGAGTAGCTGTCGTACGACACGCCGGTGGCGCGCACCTCCACCTCCACGTCGTACTCCTCCTCCTCTTCGTCGCGGCCGCGGATCTGGCCCAGGAGGCCGCCAAAGATTCCACCGATGGCGCTGCCCAGCGAGCTGCGCCATCCGCCGCCGCGTTCCTGGCGCTCCTGGTCCCGTGCGGCGCGGCGCTCGGCCTCTTCCAGGCGGGCGCGGAGGCGGCGAAGCTCCTCCTCCTGCTCGCTGTTCTGCCGCATCAGCCGGCGCGACTGCTCCTCCCAGCGGCGGGCGCGCACGTCCGTCTCGCCGTCGTACTCCGCGTCTCCGCCGGAGCGGCGCGGGCGGTCGTCGTCGTCGCCGCCGGTGAGGTAGCCCAGGAGGAGCCCCGTGCCGAAGACGCCGCCGAATACCAGCAGGGGTCGGCGGTGCACCTCTTCCTGGATGGGCGCCAGCCGCTCGCGGACGGGGGCGAGGCGCTCGCGCACCTGGGCCTTCACGTCCAGCTTCTCCTCCAGCGTCTGCTTGCGGCGGAGAAGCTGCTCCTCGATCTCGTCGATCGTCTCCGACATGCGGGCGCGCGTCTGCTCGATCTCGGCGCGCGTGGCGTCCGGATCTGCGGCTGCGGGGCCCGTGGTTCCGCCCGTCGCGCCGCCACCTACTTCGGTGCCGGTGTTGTATACGGTCGAGTCACCGACGCGCACGTCGGCGCCGGGAAGGGCGTGCCCCGCGGGAAGGCGGTCCGCATCGTTCATCGTCCGGTCTTCCCCGAACGGATCACGAGTCTCATCCATGGATCGTTGCTCCTATCGAAGTAGACGTCCGACGACGAATCCAGCCACTCCCGCCATGAGCAGCGTCTGCACCGGCTTCTCGCGGATGCGCGCTTCGAGCGAGGATGCCGCGTCCACCGCACCCTGGCGGGCGGTCCCCACTCCGCCACGCACCTTGCCGACCGGCGCGGCGAGCGGCCCTTCTTCCATGTCCAGCAGCCCGGAGATGCGGTTGCTGGCCCCCGTAGTCCCGTCCGCGACGCCGCCGCGCACGGTCTCCGCCAGGCCGCTGACGCGCTCGCGTGTGGTGCCCGCCAGCTCGGTGGCCCGCTCGCGGGCGGTGCCGGCCAGCTCCGTCGCCCGTTCGCGCGCGGTGCCCGCGAGCTCGGTGGCCCGCTCGCGCGCCGTTCCCGCCACGTCGGACAGGCGCTCGCGCGCGGTGCCGGCCGCGTCCACGATGCGCTCCTTCGCCACCCCGGCCACTTCCACGATCGTCTCGACGGCGTTCTCGACGGTGGTGCCCGTCACCAGCGCCTTCTCGCGCGCGGCGGTGGCGGCGTCGATCTCGGGGCCCTCACCCATCCCCACGCCCATCGCCTGCATCGCGTCGGCCACCCAGCGATAGTGCCGCTCCTCGTCCAGCGCGTTGCGGTCGATGGCGCGCTTCAGGTTCTGCGGCCAGTGGTTGGCCTTGGCGGCGTACAGCTCGTACTTGCTGCGCACCTGCAGCTCGTTCTGGCGGAACGCGGCCAGCACCCCGCGGTCGCCACCGACGGCGCCGAGGCTCTGCAGCGCCTGCTTGAAGGGCCCGGTGAGGTGGGGCTGGTTCTTCGCCTCGCCGCCCAGCGCCGCGATCAGCTCGTTCAGCTCCTGGATGTGGCGCTCGTGGTCGCGCCGGAAGCCCAGGATCTGGTTGGCGTGATCGCGGTCCGCCAGCTTCTCGATGGCGACGTCGTACGCGCCGATCGCGTCATGGTCGAGCTGGAGCAGGTCGTTGAGCCCGTCGATGATGTCCGACACCGGCACCGGCGGTACCCCGCCTCCGGGCTGCGTCATGTCCGTGTCCACCGCTCCCTCCTCATGATGTCCGTTCGCCTGTAGCCGCGCCGTGCGGCGCCCATCCCCCGTCGTGTCCGTCCCCCGGTTTCGCCGCCGACTGTCCCCTGCGGCGGGCGCCCCCCGGTTTGGCGACCCGCGTCCCCATGCACCTTCCATTCCAGCCGGAAC
>DASVVI010000312.1:0-1658 GCA_036386635.1 Longimicrobium sp. | reverse complement strand
CCTCGCCGCTGGGCGTGTACGACTTCGTCAAGCGCACCTCCCTCATCGGCTACTCCCGCGAGCGCCTCCTCTCCCACGCCGACGACGTGATCCGCCTCGCCGAAGCCGAGGGCCTGTTCGGCCACGCCGAGGCGGTGCGGGTGAGGATGGACGGAAGCGCGTGAGTTCGTGAGTGCGTGAGTGCGTGAGTTGCTAGTGCGGCAGGCGAATGCGATAGGCGGGAGCGCGGCAGGCGTCACGGGAGTGCGGAAGGCAGGCGTGTGGTGCGGGAGTGCGGCGGCGAAGGGCGCCCATCGCTCCCCCTTGTTGTCATCCTTGTATGTCAGGTCGGTTGTAGATTGCTCCTTGTAGAGTAGCCCGTTCATCCTGTGGATTGACGTTCGAATCCGACGTTCAGCAGGGGCGCTCTACGAGGACGTTGCGAGCCCGAACAGTTGCCGGGACCTAAGAGTCCGCATTGCAAGGCCGGGACAAAGCGACGCAGAACCGTACCTCTGACCGTGTGGATGACGATGATTGTTTTTGTAGGGGTGGACGTGTCCAAGAAGGCGCTCGACGTGTTGATTCGCCCGACGGGTGAATACGTGACGCGCACGAACGACGCGGCAGGAATTCGCGCCCTGGTGGAGCAGCTGCGCACGCTCTCGCCCGAGTTGATCGTTCTGGAGGCCACGGGCGGGTACGAGCGCAAGCTGGTCCTGGCGCTGGACGAGGCGGGGCTGCCTGTGACGGTGATCAACCCGCGCCAGGCGCGCGACTTCGCCAGGGCGCTGGGGCGGCGGGCGAAGACGGACCGGGTCGATGCCGGCGTGCTGGCCCACTTCGCCGAAGCGGTGCGGCCGGAGCCGCGGGTGATGCCCAGCGCTGCCGCGCAGGACTTGGAGGCGCTGCGCACGCGCAGGCAACAGGTGGTAGAGATGATCACGGCCGAGAAGAACCGGCTGGGTACGGCGCCCCAGCGCATGCAGCCACGCATCCGCGAACACATCCACTACCTGGAGCAGGAGCGGGATGGGTTGGAGGAAGAGCTGGGCCGGCACATCGAGGCGGACCCACAGTGGCACGCCCGCGACACGCTGCTCCAGAGCACGCCGGGGATCGGCCCGCAGACCTCGCGCACGCTCATCGCCACGCTGCCGGAGCTGGGGGATCTGAGCCTGCGTGCGATCGCGGCGCTGGTCGGCGTCGCGCCGTACGCGCGCGACAGCGGACAGTTCAAGGGACAGCGGAAGATCTCCGGTGGGCGGGCAGACGTAAGGACGGCGCTCTACATGGCGACGTTCTCCGCGGTACGCTGCAATCCTGTACTTCGGGCCCATTACGAGCAGCTGCGCGCGCGGGGCAAGCTGTTCAAGGTTGCCATGGTCGCCTGCATGCGGAAGCTCCTGGGCATCCTCAACACCATGGTTCGTACGAACACGCCTTGGGGGGCTCATCGCATCGTGAACGCCACCTGACCAACACAGTTGCTGAACGCAGCGCCGCCCCGCACCCGCCGCATCTCCGCACTCTGGCGCGGAGTGAAGGATCTACTGCGCGTGCCGAGGCATTCGCCGTACGCGCCGGCTCCTCGCCCGCGCCGACGAGATCCTTCCGTCGCCACATGGGACGGGGACCGCGGCGAAGTCGGAGCAGGGCTCTCTCAGGATGACAAAAAG
>DASVVI010000311.1:0-5022 GCA_036386635.1 Longimicrobium sp. | reverse complement strand
CCACCGCCTGGCGCCGTTCGGCCCGCGCGGCACCGACGTCGCCGTGGTGCTGGACCTGATGATCCACGACATCGACCTGGTGCTCGGGCTGGTGGGACGGCCGGTGGAGTCGGTGGACGCGGTGGGCGTGGGCGTGCTCTCGGCCAACGTGGACATCGCCAACGCGCGCTTCGTCTTCGAGGGCGGCGCGGTGGCCAACGTCACCGCCAGCCGCGTGTCGCTGGAGCGGATGAGGAAGATCCGCTTCTTCCAGCGCTCCGGCTACATCTCGCTCGACCTCGCGAAAGGCACCGGCGAGTTCCTGCGCCTTCGCAAGGGCGCCACGATGCCGGAGGGGGAGATCAACCCCCTCTCGCTGATGAGCATCGTGGAGCGGATCGAGCTGGCCGGCGACGGCGCGGAGCCGCTGCGCGCGGAGCTGGAGGCGTGGGTCGCCGCCGTGCGCGGCGAGGGACCCCTGGTGGTGAGCGGCAGCGACGGGCGCGATGCGCTCGCCATCGCCCTTCGCGTCATGGACCGGATCGAGCACCATGCGGCCGCTGCCCAACCCGCATAAGCTGCGCGGCTCCACCGACCCGCGCCGTCCCCTTCCGCGCGTGCGGCCACCGTCGCCGTGGCGGCTGGGGCTGCTGCTGATCGTGACGCTCGCCGCGATCTACGTGCTGCTGCGGCGGGCTGGGGCGCTGTGACCGAGGACACCGCAGGGCTCACGCGGAGACGCGGAGACGCAGAGGAACGGCTGGGCTCACACAGAGACACAGAGGCACAGAGAGAGGGTTTCTCGGTGGCTTCGTGTCTCTCGTTGTTTGGGAGGCGGGGATGAAGAGGTTGACGATCTTCATCTCGGCGGGGGAGGAGTCGGGGGATCTGCACGGGGGGGCGCTGGCGATGGCGCTGCGCGAGCGGTTTCCGGACGCGCGGCTGCTGGGGCTGGGCGGGGCACGGATGGCGGCGGCGGGGGTGGAGCTGATGGCGGGGCTCCAGGAGCTGGCGGTGATGGGGCTGGCGGAGGTGATCCGGCATCTGCCCTTCTTCTACCGGTTGCGGAAACGGGTGTGGGCGGCGCTGGCGGCGGAGGGGGTCGATCTCGTCATTCCCATCGACTATCCCGGCTTCAACCTGCGCCTCGCTCGTCACGCGCGGGAGAGCGGGATTCCCGTGCTGTACTACATCGCGCCGCAGGTGTGGGCGTGGCACAAGAGCCGGGTGCGCGACCTCGCCCGCGACGCGGACCGCGTGGCCGTGGTGCTGCCGTTCGAGGAGGAGTTCCTGCGCGGCGCCGGGGTGAAGGCGAGCTTCGTCGGGCATCCGCTCCTCGATCGCGAGCCGCCCGCGCTCGAGCGCGACGCGCTGGTGCGCGCGGAGGGGCTGGATCCTGCGCGGCCCGTGCTGGGGCTCTTTCCAGGCTCGCGCGCGCAGGAGGTAAGGCGGCACCTAGCGCTCTTTTCCGAGGCCGCGCGGCTCGTGGTGGAGCGCCGGCCGGAGGTGCAGCCGGTGATCGGGACGCCAGGGGGGATCGACAACGCCGTGTACGAGGGCGCCTCCTGGCCCCGGGTGCAGAGCGCGGGCGGGCTGCTGCAGTACGCGACGGCGGCACTGGTGAAGAGCGGCACCACGACTCTGGAGGCTGGCATCGCCGCGACGCCAATGGTGGTCGTCTACAAGATGAACCCGGCCAGCTTTGCCGTCGCCAAGCGGCTGGTCAAGGTGCCGCACATCGCGCTCGCCAACCTGATCGCGGAGGAGCGCGTCGCCCCCGAGTTCGTGCAGGACGCCGCCACGCCCGATGCACTCGCCGATGCGCTGCTCCCGCTGCTCGATGAGCGCTCGCCGGAGCGCGTGGTGATGGTGGAGGGGCTGCGCAGGATCCAGGGGAAGCTGGGCGGGGCGGGGGCGTCGCGGCGCGTCGCGGAGATCGCGGGCGAGCTGGTCGGACAGGGGGCGCGGTGACGAAGCTGACGCGGACTCAGGACTTCACCGCGGCGCTGGGCGGCACCGCGCTCGACGCGCTGATGCGCACCACTTCCGTGCGCACCGAGGGGGAGGAGAACTTCCGCCAGTTCTGGCGCGAGAAGCGGCCGGTCGTGTTCACGCTGTGGCACGGGCGGCTGCTTCCCTGTACCTACCATCACCGGCACCAGGACGTCGTCACCCTAGTAAGCCACCACCGCGACGGCGAATACATCACGCGGCTGGTGCAGAAGTGGGGGTACACGGCGGTGCGCGGCTCCAGCAGCCGCGGCGGGCTGGATGCGCTCCGCGAGCTCGTGCGCCACCTGCGCGGCGGCCGCTCGCTCGCCATCACCCCCGACGGGCCGCGCGGGCCGCGCGAGAAGCTGAAGCCCGGGCCCCTGCTCGCCGCGCAGCTCACCGGCGCGCCGATCATCCCGGTGGCATCCGGCGCGAGCCGCGCATCGTACTTCGGGGGATGGGACCGCTTCCTGATCCCGCACCCCTTTGCGCGCCTCCAGATCGCGTACGGCGAGCCCGTGTACGTGCCGCGCCGCGCGGACGAGGCGGAGCTGCAGGCTGTGGCGGACGACGTGGAGGGAAGGTTGGGGGGGCTGATGCGAAGGGTGGACGAGGCGTGGTGAGGGGAAAGGGCCCCCACCCCCCGGCCCCCTCCCCCGCATGCGGGGGAGCGTGGGGGAGGGGGAGAACTGCGGGCGAGGGCTGCTCGCGGTTGCCGCACGCGGTGCGGCCGTGAGCTTGCGGACGTGGGTGCCGCGGTGGTGGGCGGGGGATGCGGGCGCGGCGGGGGCGGTGCTCAGCGCGGCGCTGCTGCCGGCGGAGGCGGGGTTCCGCGGGGTGGCGGCGCTGAGGAACGCGGCGTACGATCGGGCGGTGCTGCGGACCGAGCGGGCGCCCGTGCCGGTGGTGAGTATCGGCAATCTGGCGGTCGGCGGGGCGGGGAAGACGCCGGTAGCGGCGTGGGTGGCGGCGCGGCTGCGGGAGCGCGGGCGCAGGCCGGGGATCGCGCTGCGGGGGTACGGGGAGGATGAGGTGCTCGTGCACCGCGAGCTGAATCCCCAGGTGCCGGTGTTCGCGGCGGCGCGGAGGATCGAGGCGGCGAGGGCGGCGGCGCAGGCGGGGTGCGATGTGGTGGTCCTTGATGACGGGTTCCAGCACCGGGCGCTAGCCCGGGATCTGGATGTGGTGCTGATCGCGGTGGAAGGGTGGCAGGCGAGGGCTCGCGTGCTCCCGCGCGGGCCGTGGCGCGAGGGGCCGGGGGCGCTGGGGCGCGCGGATGTGGTGGTGCTCACGCGCAAGTCCGCGACGCGCGCGCGGGCGGAGGCGGTCGCGCGGGAGGTGGAGCGGTGGGCGGCGGGGAAGACGGTCGTGGGCTGTCACCTGGCGCCGGGGAGGCTCGCGGCGCTGCATGGCGGGGGCGATCTGAAGATGAAGGCGCTTGACGGGCGGGATGTGCTGGCGGTGGCGGCGCTGGCGGATCCGGGACCGTTCGTGGAGCACCTGCGCGCGGCGGGGGCGAGGGTGGAGGAGGCGCTGTTCGGGGACCATCACGCGTTCACGAGCGCGGAGGCGGCGGGGCTGGCGGAAAGGGCGGGGAAGCGGGTGGTGGTGATGACGCGCAAGGATGCGGTCAAGCTTCGGGGGCTGCTCCCGGCCGGCGCGCGGGCGTACGTGCTGGAGCAGACGGTCCGTTTCGACTGGGGCGAAGAGGCGCTGCTGGCGGCGCTGGAGAGGATGCCGGGATGATGCGCACCGACGTGGTCGTGGTGGGGAGCGGGATCGCGGGGCTCTTCTTCGCCCTCAAGGTGGCGAAGTACGGCACCGTCACGCTCGTCACCAAGAAGAGCCGACCCGAGTCCAGCACCAACTGGGCGCAGGGGGGCGTGGCCGCCGTCTTCGGCGCGGACGACTCCGTGGATCTGCACGTCGAGGACACCCTCGTCGCCGGCGCGGGGCTCTGCCATCCCGATGCCGTCAACGTGCTGGTTCGCGAGGGCCCGCTGCGCGTACGCGAGCTGATCGAGCTGGGGGTGCGCTTCACGCAGGAGGGCGAGGACCTCTCGCTCGGGCGCGAGGGCGGGCACTCGCGGCGGCGCATCGTGCGCGCGGCCGATCTCACCGGCCGCGAGATCGAGCGCGGGCTCCTCCACGCCGTCGCCGAGAGCCCAAACATCACCATCCTCGAGAACCACGCCGCCGTTGACCTGCTGACCGCCACCGACCCCGGCACGCTGGGCGAGCGCTGCTGCGGAGTGCTGGTGCTCGACACCGAGGCGGGCGAGCTGAAGCCCTTCCTGGCGCGCGCCGTGATGCTGGCTACCGGCGGCTGCGGCCAGGTCTATCGCCACACCACCAATCCTTCCATCGCGACGGGCGACGGGGTGGCGATGGCGTACAGAGCCGGCGCCAAGGTGGCGAACATGGAGTTCGTCCAGTTCCACCCGACGGCGCTCTATCCCGCCCGCGACAAGACCTTTCTGATCTCCGAGGCGGTGCGCGGAGAGGGGGCGGTGCTGCGGCGGACGGACGGGACGGCGTTCATGGACGGCTACCATCCGCTCGCTTCGCTGGCGCCACGCGACGTAGTGGCGCGCGCCATCGACAGCGAGATGAAGCGGAGCGGCGACCCCTTCGTCCACCTCGACTGCTCCGCCATCGCGCCGGACGAGATCCGCGAGCGCTTCCCCAACATCCTGCGCGAGACGGCGGAGCGGGGGATGGACATGCTGCGCGAGCCGATCCCAGTCGTCCCGGCCGCGCACTACCTTTGCGGCGGTGTGCTGACCGACACCGACGGGCGCAGCTCCGTCCCCGGGCTGTACGCGGCGGGGGAGACGGCGTGCACGGGGGTGCACGGCGCCAACCGGCTGGCCAGCAACTCGCTGCTGGAGGCGCTCGTCTTCGCCCACCGCGCCGCCGAGCGCATCGGGCCGCAGCTCGCGGTGACGCGGATGCTCGAACCGGCCGCCCTTCCGCCGCACCCCGCGGGCGAGGCGGCTTCGGTAGAGGGGCTGGAGGAGGAGCGCGAGCGCATCCGCAACATCATGTGGG
>DASVVI010000310.1:0-6824 GCA_036386635.1 Longimicrobium sp. | reverse complement strand
CCCCGCGGTTGGGGGAGGGGCAGCGAGGAACGAGCGGGGGAGGGGGCCCGCGATGCCGGCGACGCGGGCTGAATTCTCCCCCTCACCCGCCCTGCGCCCCCGCAGGCGGGGGAGGGGGCCGGGGGGAGGGGGCCCTCCGCGCAGCACCAACCTGCATCTCCGCGCTGATCTCGCCGCCGAGCAGGATCACCAGCGACGTCACGTACATCCAGAGCAGGAGCACGATGACGGTGCCGAGCAGGCCGTAGGTGGCGCTGTAGGAGCCGAAGTTGGCGATGTAGACGCGGAAGGCGAGGGTCGCCAGGAGCCAGAGGACGGCGGCGATGGCGGAGGAGCGGAGGAGGACCGCCTTGCACCCGCGCTGGTCGCGCAGCGGGAGGACGTAGTAGATCACCCAGAAGGCGCCCACGATCAGCGCGAACGAGAGCGGCCACTGCCCCAGGTCCCACAGCGTGTCGCCCACGGCGCCGAGGCCCATCGCGCGCGACAGGGCGGGGCCGGCCAGCAGCACCGCGCTCCCCGCCACGAAGAGCACCCCAACCGCCACCAGCGTCCCCAGCACCACCAGCCGCCGCTGCACGAAGCCGCGCTTCCTGCGGATGTGGTAGACGGCGTTGAGCGTGTCCTCCAGCGCCATGAAGACGTTGGATGCGGCCCACAGCGCCAGGAGGAGCCCCACCGAGAGCGGACCCGGGTGCGTTTCGCGCACCACGTCGTCCACGAAGCCGCCGACGAGGGTGCCCGCCTCCGCCGGGAGCATGCCGCCCAGCCGCGTCGCGAGCCAGTCGGCGGTGTCGTCGCCGCCAAAGATGCCCGCCGTGGCGAATAACGCCATCACCAGCGGCGGCAGGGAGAGGAAGAAGTAGTACGCGACCTTGGCCGCCTGGTTGGAGATGTCGTCCTCCCCGAACTCCTTCATCACCCGCTTCCACAGCGGCGGCAGCGCTGGCTCGGGCGTCGTCTGTTCGTGAGCCACCGGACGCACCACACGTGGGGGCGCCGGCTCCGCGCCGGTGAGGGCGGCGCGCAGCTCGAGCGCCTCGCCGCGCGCCCAGTCGCCCGTCTCGCGCAGCTCGGTAAGGGCGCGCTCGGGGGCCACCTTTCTGCCCCGCGCATCGCGGATGCCGAGAAAGGCTAGGACGCCGCCGATCACGAGCAGCGCCGCGCCCACGATCAGCGCTGACAGCCAGTAGCGATAGCCGAGGAGAACGCCCACGCCCAGCACCAGCGCCTCCACCAGCACCAGCACTCCGACGGCGGCGAGCGTTGCGCCGGCGACCACCTTGCCGGCATCCGCGGCGAGGGTGCGGACGTTGGCGGAGATCTCGGCGCGGGCGAGCGCCATCTCCTGGCGGATGAGGCGCGTGGCGTCGGAGGTGAGCGAGCGGAAGAGCTCGCCCAGCGGCCGCTCGGGCGTGGGGTCCATGAAATCCGTGGCGGGGAGCGGGGTGGAGCCCGATTCCGCGCGGCGAGCGGCAAGATGGGTGCCGGTTGCCTGTACGAAGATTGCGTAACAGATTGAAGGATTGAAGCGTTCGTCGCCCCCAAGCACGGGAGGGTGGATGAGGCGGGTTTCGCAGCTGGCGGCTGGGGTCGTGCTCTTTCGGGAGGAAGGCGGCGCGCGGCGGTACCTGCTGGTTCGCTCGGCGCTCACCCGTCGGCCGATCTGGGAGTTCCCCAAGGGCGGCGTGGAGGCCGGCGAGACCGACGCGCAGGCCGCCGAGCGCGAGCTGCAGGAGGAGGCCGGCGTCCGCGCCGAGGACTACCGCGTCATCGACGGCTTCGAGGAGGAGGAGCGCTACGTCTTCACCCAGGGCAAGGGCGAGGGGCGCACCCTCATCGTCAAGCGCGTCGTCTACTACCTCGCCGAGGCGCTGACCTCCGAGGTGCGCATCTCGCACGAGGCGGAGGACTTCCGCTGGGCCACCTTCGAAGAGGCCCAGCGCCTGCTTCGCTTCCCCGGCAAGCGCATCGTCCTGGAGCGCGCCGACCAGATGCTCGCGCGCATGACCCTGGCTCCCGACGCTGTCCCCGCTCAACTCACCTGACGACCCACGAACGAGCGGCCCCGGCACATCCGCCGGGGCCGCTCGCTTTTCTCTCTGCGTCTCCGCGTCTCCGCGTGAGGCCGCAGTTTTTTTACCGCGGCGGCGCCGGGCGAGCGGTGTCGGTCGGCGCGGGAGGCGGCGTGGGGATGGCTGTGCGGCGCGTGCGGCCGAATGCGGGATAGTACGCGCGTATCCCTAACTCCAGGCGCGTGTCCGCGGGAGTGCCGCCGGTGCCCGCGACCGTGCGCCCGTACAGCAGCGACACCTCGGCGGGGAAGGGAGCCCGCCCGGCCGCGTACGCCCCCACCGTCGTGTAGCTCGCCCCCAGCCCGAAGCGGTGCGCCGTCCGCCCGCCGATCAGCTCGATCGGCCCAAGCAGCTCCGAGCCTTCCCCGGAGTAGCTCGTCGCGCCCGCGATGTCCAGGCGGTACTGCGCGGCGAAGGAGAGCTCGTTCGTCAGGCGGTAGCGCGGCGTGAGACTCGCGCCGATGCGCATGCCGGGCGACCGCCGCAGCACGCGCGTCTGCGTCGTGTCCGGGAAGGGGTTCTCAGCGCTGAAGGCCAGCCGCGTTACGTTGGCGCCCAGAAGGAGCTGCGCATCCGCCGCGCCCGTCACCCACCAGCGCCGCGACGGGAACCAGTCGCCCGCCACGTCGCCGGCCACGCCGAAGTGCCCGCGCAGACCCGGCTCTTCGAGGAGGAAGAGCGTGTTCCCCAGCTTGCCGGTGGGGAGCCTCACCCGCGCGCCCACCACCGCGCGGAAGCCGCGCACAAAGGTGGAGTCATCGGGAACCGCCCAAACCGGCGCCGCGCCGGACAGGCGGAAGCGCGCGCCCAGCTCCACGTCGCCGAGCTGGTAGCCGGAGCCGGCGGTGCGGCGGGTGAGCGCGTCGAGCTCCTGCGGCGTCAGCCGGCCCGCGCGCGTTGCGTCCGCTACCAGCTCCTGGATGGAGACGCCGCGCGTGGGGAGGGCGAGCGAGTCGCCGGCACCGGGGCTGCGGGCGTTGAGCCGCTGGCGCAGCGCCGTGGCGGCGTCGGTCCCCTGCACGGGGAGGAAGGGGCTGCGTCCCAGCGCGCGGAACGAGGTGTCGACGCGGGAGAGGAGCTGGCCGTTCAGGTCGGCGTTCGGGTTGAGCCCGATGGTGCCGTCCTCCAGAAAGATCCCGCGCACCGAAGTCTGCCGCCGCGTCACGGGGAGCGTCGCCTCCACCGTGAGACGGCTGGTGAGGCCCAGGGCGGCGGTGATGGGGACGTCGCGCGTGTCGCCGGAAAGGAGCGCGCGGACGCTGCCACCGCCCAGGCTCGCGGTCTCCACGGGGGCGCCGGTGGCCGTGAAGAAGGTGTTGAGGCGGGTGCGCAGGGGACCCAGTTCGGGGGCGGTGAGCGCCTCCGCGCACGGCTGCAGGAGCGTCTCGAAGGCGCCGCCCAGCGCGTCGCCGCCGCCGAAGCGCTCGTCGTAGCCGGAGAAGATCCCCAGCGCGCGCACCTCCAGCATGCCACGCGGAAGCACTCGCGCGTCGGGACCCTGCGCCTGCGCGGCGCCGGCGGCGAGGACGAGAAGGGCGGCTGCGGTACGGAACGGCTTCATCGGCTGCGGCAAAGGGGCGACGGTTGGGCGCGCGCGGCGGCTCCGCGGCGGCAGGAGGGTAGCGGGGCGGGGGCTCGGCTGTCAACGCGGCGCGGCGCGCGAACGGCGCCACCACGCGGCGGCGGGGGTTGACCGCCCCGGAAACGGGGTGTATCTTAGCGCTCCTTTTCGCGGGAATAGCTCAGTTGGTAGAGCGCAACCTTGCCAAGGTTGAGGTCGCCGGTTCGAGCCCGGTTTCCCGCTCTTTGCGCGCGAAGGACATGGCGCCGTGGCCAAGTGGTAAGGCAGAGGACTGCAAATCCTCGACCCCCGGTTCGAATCCGGGCGGCGCCTCTGAATGCCCGCAGCGGTCACGACGGGTTGACGGATGCAGGTGTAGCACGTAGTTTTTTGGTCTTGCGCCCCGTTCGTCTAGTGGCCTAGGACAACGCCCTCTCACGGCGTAAACAGGGGTTCGATTCCCCTACGGGGTACTGTAAAAAATCTGGGGGAAAATGGGTCAGGGCCCCGCAGGCAGCAGCCCACCCCCTGGCGCGGGCGCGGTGCAAGCCGGCCCGCGATACGGTCGATTAGCTCAGTTGGTTAGAGCGCTCGCCTCACATGCGAGAGGTCCGGGGTTCGAGTCCCTGATCGACCACTTCACTCGAAGTCCCGCCGCAGCGGCATGCTGGGCGGGATTTCCCGTTTCCGGAGGCTTCCCATGGCGATTCCCTTTCCCGAGCGTCCCCCCGAGCCGCCGGAGGAGCCGCGCACCCTGCGCACGGCGGTCATCCTGGCTGTCCTCTTCGGCCCGCTCGGCCTGCTCTACGTGAGCGTCCCGGCCGCCCTCTTCCTCTCCTTCACGGCGGTCGTCGTCGGCCTCTTCACCGTCGGCACCGGCCTCATCGGCGTCTGGGCGCTCTCCGTCTTCGTCGCCGTCGTCCTTACCTGGGAACTGAAGTAAGGAACAGCTGGGCCTCACGCAGAGACGCGGAGACGCGGGAGAACTGCAAGAGATAGGGCTGAGACAGGAAATCCCTCTGCTGTTCTTTCTCTGCGTCTCCGCGCCTCCGCGTGAGATTCGCTGTTCCTACTCGCCAGGCGAAAGCTTGCGCTCGTCACCGGGGAGCGCGTCGCGGACGCGGGGGTCGCGGGCGAGGTCCTCGATGGGCGTGGCGAGCTTGCGCGTCCAGGCGCTGAACTCGGACGGCGGCACGCCCGGCACGTTCACCGGTTCCGCCTCGCCCACCAGGTCGTCCAGGCTCAGGCCGACGAGTGCGGCGGGGGTGCGGGAGAGGAACGCGTGCACGGCCCCCCGCAGCGCCGCCCCGCTCCCCGGATGCTCGGGGCTGGGGAGGACGCCCTCCGCGGCGAGGCGCTCGAGGATGGCGCGGCGCTCCTGCACGCGATCCTTCCGCTGCTCCTCCGCCGCTTCGTCGCTCGGAATCACGCCGACCTCGCGCTTCACCTCGATGTCGCGGCCGCGCCAGAAGCCGGCCAGCGTCGGCATGTCGTGCGTGTTGGCGGTAGCCAGCGACATCGGCTCGTACTCGGCGGCGGGGCGGAACTCGTCGCCCTCGCGCTCGAAGTAGAAGACGCGCGACGAGAGCACCCCCCACCGCCGCAGCACCGGCGGCACCTCGGGCGGCACCGTGCCCAGGTCCTCGCCCACGACCAGCGCGCGGTGGCGATGGGCCTCCAGCGCCAGGATGCCGAGCAGGTCCTCCACGGGGAAGCTGACGTACGCGCCGTCCTTGCCCGCCGCGCCCTCTGGGATCCAGAACTGGCGAAAGAGGCCGATCGCGTGGTCGATGCGCAGCGCCCCCGCGTGCCGCATGGACGCGCGCACCAGCCGCACCCAGTAGCGGTACGCATCCTCCCGCAGCGCGCGCGGGTCGAGCGGCGGAAGGCCCCAGTTCTGCCCCTCGGCCGAGTACGCGTCCGGCGGCGCGCCGATGCTGGCGCCCGTCACGAAGAGGTGCGGGTTGGCCCACACGTCCGCGCCCGCGGGCGAGGTGCCGATCGCCAGGTCCTGGTACAGCCCGATCGACAGCCCCGCACCCTCCCCGCGCGCCGCCGCTTCGGCGAGCTGGCGGTCCAGCTCGAACTGGAGCCAGCGGTGGAAGTCGATCTCCTCCGCGTGCGTCTTCGCGAACTCCGCCACGGCGGGGGAGCGCGGGTCGCGGAGAGGTTCGGGCCACGTCCGCCAGTCGCCGCTCTCCAGGTGGCCTGTAAGCGCCTCAAAGGTGGCGAAGTCGGTCAGCGGCTCCCCCTGCGCTTCCAGGTACGCCCGGTACGTCTCCTGCCTCTCCCCACCGGCGGCGGCGAAGGAGCGGTACAGCACTTCCAGCACGCGCCGCTTGAGTGCCATAACGGGCTCGTACTGCACGTGATCGCTCGTCCTCAGCTCCTCCAGCTCCGCGCGCGCCGCTTCCACCATCCGCTTCGCCTCCTCCGACGCGCCGTACTCGGGGATGGCGGTGACGTCGATGTAGATGGCGTTGCGGAATATGCGGCTCACCGGGCTGTACGGGCTGATGTCCGCGCCCTGGTTGCGCAGCGCGTGCAGCGGATTGACGCCCAGGAACGCCCCGCCGATCTCCGCCGTCCACTCCGCCAACCGCGCCAGGTCGCCCGTGTCGCCGATCCCCCAGTTCTCCGCGCTGCGCACCGAGTACAAGTTGGCGATGACGCCGAAGACGCGCTCCTGCCCCGCCACCTCCGCCACCGACGGGCACTGGCCGGGGACGACGATGAGCGTCTGCTTCCCCTCCTGCTCGCCGCTCTCTGTGCGCAGGATGACGCGGAGCGTGTGGTAGCCGAGCGGAGGTTCGCTGGGCAGGGAGAGCCGCACGGCCCCGTCGGTATCCGGCTTCGCCTCGCCGCTCGCCTGCAGCGTCTCGCCTTTTTCGGGGACGAGCTCCAGCGTCCATGCCACGTTCGCGGTCCCTTGCGGCGCGCGGACCAGCACGGTGGCGAGACTGGCGTCGTCCTCGCGCACCACGCGCACGGGCGGGAGGACGCGCGAGCGGTCGCGGCGCTGCCATTCGTCCAGGGCGGATTCCGCGTGGGCGGCGGTGGAGGCGTCGATCCCCATCGCGCCCAGCAGCGCCACGCGTGTGCTGTCGGAGGTGGTGCGGGTCTCGGTGCCGGACTGGTCCACGTAGCTCGGTACGATCCCGGCGACGGCGGAGAGGTCTTGGAGGCTG
>DASVVI010000309.1:0-2509 GCA_036386635.1 Longimicrobium sp. | reverse complement strand
AGACGGCGCGCCTGGTAGCCGAATTCGAAGCGAAAGATCTCCCGGAGCTTCACGCCGCCACCCCGGGCTGCTCGCGGCGCCGGCCGATGTGCCCCGCCATCGTGGCGAAGTAGACGTCCTCCAGGTCGGGCTCGGCGCGCTCGAAGCCCGGCCCGGGCGCCGCGTTTGCGTAGACGTGCACCAGCGTGCGTCCGGCGAGCATCTTGGTGGAGATCACCGCGTGCTCGCGCTCCACCCCGCCCAACGCGCCCTTTTCGATGACGCTGCGCCAGATCCGCCCGCGCATCTCCTCGATGGCGCCGAGCGGCTCGGCCTCCAGCAGGATCTCGCCGCGGTCGATGATCGCCATCCGCGTGCACAGCTCGGACACGTCCTCCACGATGTGCGTGGAGAGGATCACCGCGCTGTTCTCGCCCAGCTCGCTGAGCAGGTTCAGGAACCGCACGCGCTCCGCCGGGTCCAGCCCCGCCGTCGGCTCGTCCACGATGAGCAGCTTGGGATTCCCCAGCAGCGCCACCGCCACGCCGAAGCGCTGCCGCATCCCGCCCGAGTAGCCGCCCAGCTTCTGCTTGCGCACCTCCCACAGGTTCGTCTGCCGGAAGAGCGCCTCCACCACCTCCCTGCGCGCCTTCTTCTCGGGAATGCCCTTGAGGATGGCGAAGTAGTCGAGCAGCTCCTCCGCGCTCGCCTTGGGATACACGCCGAACTCCTGCGGCAGGTAGCCGAGCGTCTTCCGCACCTCGTCTTTCTGGCGCACGACGTCCAGCTCGCCGAGCCGGATGGTGCCGCTGTCCGGCTCCTGGAGCGTGGCGAGGATGCGCATCAGCGTGGACTTGCCGGCGCCGTTGGGTCCCAGCAGCCCGTACATCCCCGCCGGGATCGTGAGCGTCACGTCGTTCAACGCCTGCACGCCGTTGGGGTAGCTCTTGGAGACGCCGCGAATCTGCAATTCCATGGCTGCTGTCCTGGCGAGTGCCGCTGGCGAGAACGGATGCAGCGGCACCCGGTCGGATGTACTGGCCGTCACGTGAAGTACTTTACGATTCAAAGCGAAGCGGCGCAAGCCTTGGGCGGAATGGGATTCTAACTCCCTTATACCAGCCGCGCTGTTCAGCCGTGCACTGTACCCGCGTGCGCGTTCCTTCCCGCGACGAACCGCGACACCATCGCCGATGCGACCGCCGACAGGGCGCTCAGCAGGGTGATGGAGCCGATGACGATGGATGCGAGCTGCCACAGCGGCAGCTTCGAAGCCGACTCCCCGATGGTGAACGGAAGCACGCCCACCAGCACACCCGCCGCCGCACCCCACGCGCCCGCCCGCGCCAGCGTCAGCTCGCCCACTCCGCGGCGGCCATACGCGATCCCGATCAGCGCCGAAAACACCACACCGGACAGGAAGCCCGGATACGCCCCGATGGCCGGCCACATCTCGTCCATGGAGCCATCCGGATCCACGATCAGCCCCGCCAGCACGGCGATGGGCGCCCACACCACGGCCCACGCCAGGCCCATTACGATCGCACCGCGGATGCGTGTCAGCGTTACATTCATCACGGCCTCCCCACACAAAGTTGAACAGGTTGATGGAACGGCGGGAGAGGCCGCGCGGCCCCTCCCGCAGGAGCGTTACTGCTTCTTGAGGATCATGTACGCGGCGGGCGTGCTGACCCGCAGCTCCGTGACCGGGCCGCTGTCGCCGTTCGCGCGGCGGAAGGTCAGGATCCGGCCCCCCTGGCGGAAGGTGAGCCCCTCGACCCACGGGATCGGACGCGGCGGCGCGCCGTCTGTCGAGAAGGCGAGTCCGCCCGGCGTCTGCGTCACCTCGATCGCCACGTCGCGGCCGCGTCCCTGCCCCACGTACCGCCCCAGCAGCGGCGCGGCATCACCGGTGAACCACTGCGGCCGCTGCTGGTTCCAGCCCAGCACCTGGCTGGCGAGCTCGCTCGCGACGGCGGCGGGATCGAGGTTGCCGGCCGTGTTCTCGAGGACGACCACGGCCATCTTCGCGGCGGGATACCACCCCACCTCCGCCGTGAAGCCGGCGATGGCGCCCCCATGGCCGATGTAGCTGTGGCCGCTCGGGTCCGGCCCCACCTGCAGCCCCATGCTGTAGCGCAGCGGCGTGCCGTCGTTCAGCTTCGACGGCGTGATCAGCTCGGCGTACGATGCCGGCGAGAGCACCTTGCCGCCGTGCAGCGCCCTCACCCACGTCACCATGTCGCCCGCCGTGGAGCAGAGCGAGCCCGCTGCGAACGGCCAGGTGTGCACGTTGGTATGCGCGCGGCGCACCACGCGGTTCGGCGCCACCAGGTAGCCCTGCGCGCGGCGGGGGACGTTCTCCGCGCTGTTGCAGTACATCGAGCGCGTCATCCCGAGCGGCTCGAAGATCTTCTTCTCGACGTAGTCCTCGTAGCTCATCCCGCTCGCCTTCTCCACCACCAGCCCGAGTAGGAAGAAGGCGGAGTTGTTGTAGATCTGCGCCTCGCCGGTCCTGAACTGGAAGGGG
>DASVVI010000308.1:0-1698 GCA_036386635.1 Longimicrobium sp. | reverse complement strand
TTCATCTGCATTTCCGCTCCGCGCGGCAGATTGGAGGCTGTCGCTTCACATGGAACTGCTGATCACGTGGGACGACGGGGGCACGCACGCGGACGTCCAAGCCGCTCCGCGAGACGGCGTCGTGCCGCGCGGCGCATACCGGCTGCACCCGGACGAGGAATACTACGGGATTCCGTACAGCGCGTGGCGGGCGCGGATCGGGCGCACGGTGGACGTTCCGGCGCTCCAGAGCGGGTTCCACTCGCGGACAGAAGGCACCGCATTTTCCGTCGCCACGCACAACCCGGCCCCCGAGCGCGCCCCGGAAGACCGGCCGTACGCCGCACGTCCACCGCGCGTCGCGCACTGGCCGGCGCCGCCCCCGAAGCCCCGTCACTGGACGGAGGAGCCGGAGATCGCGGGCGTGCCGGCTGCCGGCGTGGAGCACGGCTACCACACCGGCGAAAAGTGGGTTTCCTGCACACGCGAGCAGCTCGTGGAGCGCTGCATCAAGCTCCCCTCCACCCCGCTGGTCTGGACGACCGAGTCCGGGGCGGCGGTACCGCCGGAGCGCGTGCCCTTTTTGGTGGACGAGCTCACCCGCCACGGGATGCGGCGGACGGCGCGCACGCTGAAAGTCTGCCTCGCGGGGCTGGCGATTACCCTGGCGGCGATGGCGATCTGGATCCCCACGTGGGGATTCCGATCCGTGCTGGTGCTGGTCCCGGCCTTCCTCGGGGCCGGCGTGGTGGAGGCGCTGTTCAGGCGCAAGGAGCTCCGGCGGCTGGGCGCGGATTCCTTTCCGGCGGCGCGCGCATGGTCGCGCCATGCGGTCTGGATCAAGGCGCAGCCCGCGCACTACACGAAGTCGCTCCTGGCACTCCTCGTCGTCGTCGGCATCGCGCAGATGTTCGCGGGGCGCGCGGCTGGCATCGCGTTGGTGGGGCTGGTGAAGCCGGCGGTATGGAACGGCGAAGTGTGGCGCCTCCTCACCGGCACCCTGATGCACGGCAACTTCACTCACCTGTGGATGAACGGCGCGGGGCTCCTGGCCGTGGGGCCCCTGATCGAGGTGCATTCGCGGCGCGACCACATCCCGCTCGTCTTCCTCGTTTCCGCGTTGGCCGGAAGCGTCGCGAGCGTGCTTCTCTATCCAAACACGCCGTCGGTGGGCGCATCGGGAGGGCTGATGGGCTTCACCGGCTTCCTCCTGGTGCTGGGCTACCGCCGCCGCGAAAGGCTTCCCCACGGCTTCGCGGGCGCCGTCGTGCTGGTCATCGCCGCCACCGCCGTCCTGGGCCTGGTGGGATTCGCCCTGATCGACAACGCGGCGCATCTGGGCGGGCTCGTGGCCGGGTGGTTGCTCGGCCTCGTCCTCGAACGCCGCAGGATGATCGACCCCGGCGACTCTCGCGCAACGCGGACGTTGGGACACCTGTCAGCGGCGGTGCTACTGGCGGGGGCCGCCTGGTGCGTCTTCGCCATGCACCGCTGACAATCCCCTCCATCCTAAACGCCATCCGAATCTGATCCCATTGTTCATCCAGATTTGTGCAAGGCCGTCAACGGAAGTCTCACGCAGAGGCGCAGAGACGCAGGAGAGAACTGCAACTGCCATGGCTCACACAGAGACACAGAGGCCACAGAAAGAACCGCAAAAAGGTCTTCTCTGTGGCTTTCAGTTCCTTCTGTGGCCTCTGTGTGATGCTTTTCTCTGTT
>DASVVI010000307.1:0-3807 GCA_036386635.1 Longimicrobium sp. | reverse complement strand
AGGTTGCGGCGGGGGTGACGACGCCGGAAGAGGTGTTGCGGGTGGCGTGAGGGGCGGACCGGGCGCGGAACGCCGGCATCGACGCCCCGGCATCGAACACCGGCATCGAACGTCGGCATCAAACGTCGGCATCGAACACCCGGGGGCTGAAGCCCCCGGCTGGAACAACGCGAAGGCGGCTGAAGCCGGCTCGTTGACGCGACATCCCGGACCATGCCGCCGCCATCCCCACACCTGGCGTCGCACACCCGCCGTCCCACACCCCTCATCCGCCACCTGTGTCACCCCACACCTGTCATCCTGAGCGACGCGCTGCACAGGCCTTGCCCGGGCTCGGGTCTGTGGCGCGGAGCGACGGATCTACTGCGGGTACCGAGGGGCTCGTGGGGACCCGCCGTCCTCTTGCCTCGCCGGCTAGATCCTTCGGTCGCCTCAGGAAGGCCGGGGTGCGTCGCGGAGGTCGCGAGGGCGGCTTCCTCAGGATGACAAAAAGGGGGGGCGACGCCCCGCACTCACGCACTCACGCACTCACGCACTTCAGTACCCGTACGCACCCACGTCCGGCTCGCGGGCGAAGGCGCGGAAGGCGTCGTCGGGGTCGGGGTGCGCTTCCAGGAGGCCGCGGACGCGGCGGAAGGAGAGGCGCAGCATCCGCTCGCGAAGCATGTCGTCGGTCGGGGTGGGGGGCTGGATCAGCCATCCCGGCGTGTATTTGTCCGTCGTCGGCTGCGAGGGGGCGTTGTCCAGGCCCTCCTCTGGAGGCGCCACGCCCAGGCCGCTGCGCACCAGCTCGAAGGCCAGCATGGGGTCGAGCCCCTCTTCCAGGGCGATGTCGTACATCATGTCCGCCAGCTCGGGCGACATGCCGACGGCGCGGGCGTCGCCCATCAGCTCGGCGCGGCGGCGCACGCCGTCCGGCGAGTCGGAGGGCTCGCCGCTCCCCAGCAGGAGGCTCTCGCTCCCGAAAAAGGTGTCGTCCGCCCGGCGGCGGCGGCGGCGCTCGCGGTAGGCCTCCAGCACGTGCCCCGCGTGCGTCTCGTTGTCCATCTCCCCCGCCGGTCCTTGCGGCTCCGTCACGTATCCTCCCGGTCATCCGTTGTCTGTGCGGGACTCGCCCGCCGGGCCCATCGCGAGCAAGGGACGGACCACGGGAACAGAGAGTGCGTGAGTGCGTTAGTGCGTGAGTGCGCTACGGCCAAAACGCACTAACGCACTCACGCACTAACGCACTTCCCTCCCCATCCCGCACTTATCCATCCATGGTGGAAATCCGTGTAGAACGCGCGCGCAAGCTTGCAAAATGGCCCTGGCTCGTGGGGCTGCTGGTGCTGGCGCTCGCCATCTGGGGCCTCGCGGAGCTCCTGGGCGAGGACGACGGCGGCGACGTGGTGGAGCAGCTCGATACGGGTGCCGCGACGGGACCGCGCTGAGGCACAACTTTTCGCGGGTGCGCGGGGTACGGTAGATGCATTGCACAACGTACAGGCGCGGGAGCCTGGCGGCGCGGCAAGTTGCCGCGCTCCCGCCGCGCATGCACGACGGTCGTCCCCCCATGGCCGGGTAGAGGAGATCCCATGTCCGTTCCATTCCGACGCGCCACGCGCTGGGCCGTTGCCCTCTGCGTGGGCGCGGTATCCGCGGCGGCGTACGCCACACCCGCGTCCGCGCAGTACTTCGGGCGCAACCAGGTGCAGTACCGCGAGTTCGACTTCCGCATCCTGCGGACGACGCACTTCGACGTGTACTTCTACCCGGAAGAGGAAGTCGCGGCCCGCAACGCCGCCCGCCACGTGGAGCGGTGGTACTCGCGGCTGTCGCGCGTGCTGGACTACGAGTTCGAAAACCGCCAGCCGCTGATCCTGTACGCCAGCGCCCCGCACTTCCAGCAGAACGCCATCACCGGCAACCTGGGCGAGGGCACGGGGGGCGTGACGGAGGTGTTCAAGCAGCGCATCATCCAGCCCTTCGGCGGTACCGTCCAGGAGACGGACCACGTGCTGGGCCACGAGCTGGTGCACGCCTTCCAGTACGACATCACCGGCGCCGGGCGCGCCGGGGCCGGGCTGGAGCAGGCGGCGCAGCGGCTCAACAACCCCCTCTGGTTCACCGAGGGGATGGCCGAGTACCTGTCCGTGGGCCCGGTGGACCCGCACACGGCCATGTGGCTGCGCGACGCCGCGCTCACCGGAAAAGTCCCCACGCTGAGGCAGCTTACCTACGACCCGCAGTTCTTCCCCTACCGCTGGGGGCAGGCGCTCTGGTCGTACGTGGGCGGGCGGTGGGGCGACGCGGCGGTGGGGCAGATCCTGAAGCAGGTGGGCCAGGGGGTTCCGTACGACGAGGCGTTCGAGCGCATCCTGAACGCCGACCTGGAGACGATCGTCGAAGACTGGCAGACCTCCATCCGCCGCACCTACCTGCCGCTGCTCACCAACCGGCGCGAAGCGCGCGAAGAGGCGCGTCCGCTGATCACGCAGCGTGGCAAGGGCGGACGGTACAACGTGGGCCCGGCGCTCTCGCCGGACGGGCGCAAGGTGGTCTTCCTCTCCGACCTGGACGGGCTGGACGTGGAGCTCTTTCTGGCCAACGCGGAGACGGGCACCATCGTGCGGCGCCTGGTGAAGGGGCCGGCGTTCGACGCGCACTTCAGCTCGCTGCGCTTCATCAACTCGGCGGGGGCATGGGCGCCTGACAACCGCCGCTTCGTCCTCTCCGCCCAGCGAACGGGGAGCGACGTGCTGGTGACGCTGGACACGCGCAACGCCAACATCATCAGGGAGTACCGCATTCCGGGGGTCAGCGAGATCTCGTCGCCCACCTGGTCGGCGGACGGCAACACCATCGCGTTCTCGGGTAACAAGGGCGGGATCACGGACATCTGGACGCTGGACGTACGATCTGGACAGGCGCGGCAGCTGACGGACGACCTGTACGGCGACCTGCAGCCCGCCTTCTCGCCGGACGGGCGGACGATCGCCTTCGCCACGGAGCGCGGGGTGTCGCTGGATTCGCTGCGCTACCAGCGTGACGTGCGCGTGGGGCTGCTGGACGTGGCCACGGGGGCGGTGCGGATCGCGCCGGCGCAGGACCGCAGCAAGAACATCAACCCGCAGTGGTCGCGAGACGGCGCGGCGGTCTACTTCATCTCGGACCGCACGGGGATCCCGAACGTGTACCGGGTGGATCTCGCCGGGGGGCGGCTGACGCAGGTGACGAACCTGTTCACCGGCGTGAGCGGCGTTACGGCCCTCTCGCCCGCGCTGAGCTCGGCCACGCAGGCGGACCGGGTGGTCTTCTCGGCGTACGAGCGCAGCAACTTCAACCTGTACTCCATCGCCAATCCCACGGAGCTGGCGGGCACCGATCCGCAGGCGCCGCAGATGGCGAGCGGAATGCTGCTGCCGGCGCTGCTTCCGCCGTCGCCACGGCCCACGGAGCCGGCGTTCAACCGCGTGTCGGCCACCATCAACGACGTCGCCACCGGGCTTCCCACCGAGGCCGAGGTAGCGCAGTTCGCGGTGGTGCAGTACCGTCCGCGCCTGTCGCTAGACTACCTGGGCCAGCCGCAGGTGGGCGTCTCGGGGAGCTCCGGGGTCGGCGGGCAGCGCGGCGGGCTGTACGGCGGCATCGGCGGCATCTTCAGCGACGTGCTGGCGCGCCACACCGTCTACGCCACCATCCAGGCCCAGGGGCGCATCGAGGAGATCGGCGGAAGCGCGGCGTACATCAACCGCGAGCATCGCTGGAACCTGGGTGTGGCGGCGCAGCGCATTCCGTACGTGGCCGGCGGGTATCGCTATGGCCAGG
>DASVVI010000306.1:0-2629 GCA_036386635.1 Longimicrobium sp. | reverse complement strand
CCCTGTCGTTCCCCGTTCCCCGTTTCCCCGCCCTTCCCTACTCCTCCGCCGACGCATCGTAGTACCGCCGCATCTCCGCAGCCACGCCGTCCAGGTCCGGAAAGAGACGGCGTTCATCCATCGTGACCAGGTCGAGCTGATCGCGGAGGTGGTCGACGCGCTCGGCGGGGATCACGTAGCGGGTGAGCGCGCCCAGCAAGCCGTTCTCGCGGAGGATCTCGTCAAAGGAGCGCGTCTTGTCCGTGGAGATGGTGAAGGCGGCGGCCTGCACCACGATGCGGTTGTCCAGGGCGGGCGGATCCAGCATGCAGACGAGGTGGTCGCTACGCTCGGGCTCGCTGAAGAGCGTCCAGGGCGAGTCGATCCCCCGCTCGCGCAGGAGCTTGTCCAGCTCCTGCACGAGAAGGGCGATGGGCGGGAGGTCGAAGCGCTCGTGGAGCTTTCCCCAGTCCAGCCGCCAGATGACGCGGTCCAGCGACGGATCGCCGCCCAGGGTGGCGAAGTGCGCGGCGACGAGTGGCGAGTAGGTCCAGTCCAGGAGCCGGGTGGGGAGGCCGTGGTGCTGCGCCGTCACCAGGAGCTCCCACTCGTTGGCCGGCTGCTGCTGGAGGTGGGGGCGCGAGTAGCGGATGAAGTTGCGGAGGATGTGCTCCTCCAGGGGCGCCTTGGTGTGCGGCGGATCGATCCCGCCCAGCCGGTCCAGGCTGGTCAGGAGCGCCCATTCCGAGCACTTGGAGCCGCGGAAGACGGACGCCGCGCGCAGCCGCCCGCTGGCCGGATCGTAGTCGGTGGGCGTAGTGCGGTCCACCAGCTCGCCCAGCGTTTCCACGCGGACCTCTTCGATCCCTTCGAAGCTCCTGCGCTGCATCCGTCTCTCCCCCGTGGCGGTTGGTGCACGCGGGGTACGGAAAAACCGTTCCGGCGCCGTACCATGCGGCGGACTCAGTCGCGCGCCGTCTCCCGCACGCGCACCGCGCCGCGATCCAGCCAGGCGAGGAGCACGCGGCCTCCCGCTGCTGCGAGCGCGGGGGACCTTCCCCGCCCCGCCGTGCCGCTCTCCGGCGCGGGCGCCGCTCCGTCTACGCGCGCGATCGACAGGGCGCCGTCCGGGGTACGGCGGTCGTCCCAGGTGACCCAGACGTTCTCCCCGTCCGCAGCGAGGGTGGCGCGGGAGGGAGGGACCCAGCCGCCGGTGAGCACCGGCGCGACGCGGCTGAAGGTGCGCGCCGCGTCATCCGAGCGGGCGTACCAGAGCCCCTGGCGCCCCTCCTTTCCCGTGTACCACGCCACGTGCAGCCGCCCGCCCGCATCCACCGCGATCGAAGGTCCCGCGTGCGGGCACCCGGGAAAGACCCAGCCGTCCGCGTGCACCCGCACCGGCGCGCCGAACGTCTCGCCGCCCGGCGCCAGCCGCGCGACCACCACGTCGCGCACGTCGCCATCGTACACCTTGCGCCACGCGACGTACACGCCGCCGTCCGGCGCGATGGCGAGCGAGGTGCGGCAGCAGGGGCAGACTCCATCGTCCACCACCATGCTCGCGCCAAAGGTGGCGCCGCCGTCCGTGGAGCGGGCCACGCGGATCTCGGCCTCCGGCATGCGGGGGTCCCGGGGCTCGCCGCCGTGCGCACCGTGGCCGCCGTGGCCCGCGGGCTTCACGGGCGACGGATGCGCTTCGCTGTAGGCGTCGCGGCGGCGGGAGTCGAGCCATGAGACGTACACCGTTCCATCCGGCGCCACCTGCAGGTCGTGAAAGGTGTGCGAGGAGGGGAGGCCGCCCGCGTCGTCGTTCACCGTTACGGCGGGGGCAAAGGTGCGCCCGCCGTCGGTGGAGCGCGCCAGGCGGAGGTCGCTCGCGGGGAAGCGGCGCCCCGGGATCTCGCGGTTGTTCTGCCAGAGCACGTACACCGCGCCGCCCGGGCCGGCGGCGACCTGCGCCGGTGCCTGCTCGTGGGGAGCCGCATCGCCGGGAACGTCGTTGACGCGCACGGGCGCGCCGCCCTCTGCGCGCGCCAGGTACACGTCCGACGCACTCCCTCGCGTCGCGACCCAGGCCACGAAGCCGGCGCCTCCGCGCGGATCGAGCGCGGCGGTGGGGTTGCTCGCGTGCGAGGCGGCCAGCGTCCGCTCCGCGCCCAGGTGCGCGGAGGGCGGCGTGCTCCAGGCGGCCAGCGAAGCGCCGGCCGCGGTGGCCAGGACGGCGGCGGCCACAATCGTCTTCCTCATCGCCTCACCTCCCGATGCGGAGCTGGAGGCCCGCGTACACGCTGCGCGGCAGGCCGGGGGCGTACTCGGGGCCGCGCTGCGCGCTCGTGTACGAGGCGTTCTCGGCGTAGTGCTCGTTCGCCACGTTGTTCACGCGCACCGTCGCCTCCAGCATGCGGCTCACGGGGACGCCGGCCGAGAGGGAGAGGAGCGTGTGGCCGTCGTAGCGGTGGGTGTTGTCCGCGTCCATCCAGTACGATCCTACGCGCTGCCACTCGCCCGTGAGGTGCGCGGCGCGGACCCAGGCCGGCGCGTAGTGCAGGCGCGCGCTCCACAGGTCGCGCGGGGCGGACTCCATCTCCTTGCCCGCGAAGTCGACGCCGGTGCGCGGCGACCACTCCTCGTACGTGTGCTTCGCGCGGGA
>DASVVI010000305.1:0-3377 GCA_036386635.1 Longimicrobium sp. | reverse complement strand
GGTACAGCTCGCCGCGCAGCATCGCCTGCTTGAGGGCGTGGATCGCCTCGTCGCGGGTGATGGTGTCGCCCTCCAGGTAGTGCTCCAGCAGCGTGTCGTCGGTGGCGGCGATGGTCTCGATCAGCTCGGCGTAGTAGCGGTCGACCGTGGCCTGCAGCTCGGCGGGGATGTCGCCCTCCTGGTACTCGCCGGTCTGCGTGCCCGGCGTGTAGAAGTGCGCGCGATCCGAGAAGAGGTTGACGATGCCGCGAAAGTTCTCGCCGCTGCCGATGGGGACCTCCACCGGGATCGCCTTGGGCGTCAGGTGCTCGCGCACGTCCTGGTACACGCGTTCGAAGTCCGCGTTGGGGCGGTCCATCATCGACACGAAGAGGATGGCGGGAAGCTCGCGCTCGGCGATCATCTCCCACGCGCGCTCGGTGCCCACCTCCACGCCGCCGGGGGCGGAGAGGACGACGAGGGCGCCATCGGCCACGCGCACGCCGGCGCGCGCTTCGCCCAGGAAGTCCAGGTAGCCCGGGGTGTCGATGAAGTTGACCTTGGCGTCCAGCCAGGTGGCGTGCGCCACCGAGGTGTTCATGGAGCAGCCGTGGGCGATCTCTTCGGGGGTGAACATGGTGAGCGCCGTGCCGTCGGCGGCGGAGCCGTGGCGGCGCGTGGCTCCGGATGCGTGACAGCAGGCGTCGATCAGCGTCGTCTTTCCCGCCCCGCCGTGGCCGACCACCACGACGTTGCGGATGCGGTCCGTTGTGAATGAGGGGGCTGACGCCATACGCACCTCCGGGCAGGGGTGGAGGGAACCCGGCGCGGGACGCCGGGCGGAGGGGAAGTGCGTGTGGCGCGGGATATTGGCACGGCACGGCTTTCCGCACGTACGCGCTTCCGGCAACCGAATTTTCGCGATGCAAGAAGTGTACGGCCATGCTAGCTTCCACCCGTCCCTATTCCCCATTCCCCCACTCCCCCTTCCCGCCTCATGGACCCCGACTGGCTTCGATGGGCGCGCCGCATCCACGCGCTGGCGCAGAACGGCTCCGCGTACACGGAGGGCGTCTTCGACCGCGAGCGCTACGCCGAGCTGAAGACGATCGCCGCCGCGATGATGGCCGCGTACGGCGACTCGACGCCCGAGCGCGTGCTGGGTTTGTGGGCGATAGAGGAAGGATACGCCACGCCCAAGGTGGACGTGCGCGCCGCCGTATTCCGCGGCGGCGAGATCCTGCTGGTGAGAGAGCGCTCGGACGGCCGCTGGGCGCTCCCCGGCGGCTGGGCGGACGTGGGGGACACGCCCGCGCAGTGCGTGGAGCGCGAGGTGCTGGAGGAGGCGGGCCTCACCGTGCGCGCCACGCACCTGGTCGCCCTGCACGACGGCAGCCGCAACGGGCACCCGCCGCGGCCGTACCACGTCTACAAGCTCCTCTTCCTGTGCGAGCTGGTGAGCGGCGTGGCCACGACGAGCATCGAAACGGACGAGGTCGCCTTCTTCCCCGAAGACGGCCTGCCACCGCTCTCGTTCGGCCGCGTCAACGAGGCGCAGATCGCGCTCTGCTTCCAGCACATGCGCGATCCCATACTCCCGACCGAGTTCGACTGAACTGCAGAGCTCACGCGGAGGCGCGGGGAGAGAACGGCAACCGCATGGCTCACACAGAGACACAGAGGCACAGAGAGAAAAGCAAAGATTTTCTCTGTGCCTTTCTGTTCCTTTTGTGCCCTCTGTGTGAGCCCTTTCTCTTGTTGTTCTCTCTGCGTCTCCGCGTCTCCGCGTGAGGCAATTGCGAAGACGGCCACGCTCCAGCGTCTAAGCTTCGGGCGGTTCGTTCTCGCGGCGCTTGCCGGTGGTGAGCGCTTCCACCACCTCGTCCGGCTCCGGGTTGCCGGCGATGGCGAAGACGGTGCCCTCCACCGGGATCGCGTCGGGGAGCGGGGTCCCGGGAGCGAGCTCGCCGGGGAGGGTGAGGAGGCCGTCGTGGTCGGTGCCCAGCTCCAGCTCGTCCGCCGAGCCGAGCATCCCCTCGGAGACTTCGCCGCGCAGCTTGCCGCGCTTGATCTTGGTGCCGTTCGGGAGGGTGACGCCGCTGCGGACGAGGGGATAGTAGGCCCCCGCCTGCACGTTCGCGGCGCCGGTCACGATCTGGAGCCGCTGCTCGGTGCCGTCGTTCACCGAGCAGACCTTGAGGCGGTCCGCGTTGGGGTGCTGCGTCACGGACTCGACGTGCGCCACCACGATCGGGCGCAGCAGCTCCGCCAGCGACACGATGCGCTCGACCTCGAATCCAAGGTCGCGTAGGCGCGCGGCCACTTCATCGGCGCCTTTGGGAAGGGTCGGGACGCGTGAGCGAAGATAGAGCAGACTCAGGTTCACGGCAGACTCCATGGGGTTCGGGACGTGCAATCGCCCCGAAGCTACCATCCGCCGCGCCGCGAGTCCACCAGCATCAGCACAAAGACACAGAAGCACGGAGAACCCCTTCCGCTGTTCTTCCTCTGTGCCTCTGTGTCTCTGTGTGAGCCATGCTGTCGCCGTGCGTCAGCCCTGCACCGGCGCCGTGCTCCGGATCGCCTCGTCCAACTCCGGATAGTCCGGATCGGCAAGCTCCGTGAACACGGGATTCGACAGGTAGCGCTCGCCGAAGTCGCACACGATGGAGACGATCAGCTTCCCCTCGTTCTCCGGCCGCGCCGCGATCTGGAGCGCCGCCCAGGTGATGGAGCCCGACGAGATCCCCGCAAAGATCGCCTCCTCCCGCGCCAGCCGTCGGGCCGTGGCGATGGCGTCGTCGTTGGTGACGCGCACCACCTCGTCGTAGATGGAGGTGTCCAGGTTCCCGGGAATGAAGCCCGGCCCGATCCCCTGCTGCTTGTGCGGCGACGGCTCCCCGCCGGAAAGCACCGGGCTCTCCGCCGGCTCCACCGCGACGATGCGGAGCCCGGGCTTCCGCTCGCGCAGGTACCGCCCCGCGCCGGTGATGGTGCCGCCCGTCCCGATCCCGCTTACGAAGACGTCCACCTCGCCCGCCGTGTCCTCCCAGATCTCCGGGCCGGTGGTGCGGTAGTGGATCGCCGGGTTGGCCGGATTGTCGAACTGGCGCGGCATCCATGCGCTCTCTCCCAGCCGCGCGGCGATCTCCTCCGCACGCGCGATGGCGCCCTTGATCCCCTTGGGCCCCTCGGTGAGCACCACCCGCGCACCCAGGGCGCGCAGCATGTTGCGCCGCTCGATCGTCATCGTCTCCGGCATCACGAAGATGCAGCGGTAGCCGAGCGCGGCGGCCACGTACGCCAGCCCGATTCCCGTGTTGCCGCTGGTCGGCTCCACCACCACCATCCCGGGGCGCAGGCGGCCGGCGTCGATGGCGTCGCGCACCATCGCGTAG
>DASVVI010000304.1:0-11919 GCA_036386635.1 Longimicrobium sp. | reverse complement strand
CGTTCGGCCAGAAAGCGCGCCGCCTCTCGCTCCGCCCAGAACTCCGGCGCCCACGGCTTCCCCTGTATGAACCCCACGTGCCCGCCGTGCTCCGTAAAGACCGCCGCGAGGCTCGGGTTGTCCTCAACCGCCTGGCGCGGGATGGCGTCCGGCGGGACGAACGGGTCGTCCACGGCGTGCACCAGGAGCGTTGGGATGCGTATCCCCGGAAGGAACTGCGCGGAGCTGGATTGCGCGTAGTAGTCCGCCACGTCGCGGAAGCCGTGCAGACGCGCCGTCACCGCGTCGTCGAAGTCGCGGAAGGAGCGCGAAGAGAGCGCTCTAGGCGCGTCGCAGCGGTCACCGATCTCCGCCTGCCTGTCGCCGAACTTGCGGCGGAGGGAGCGCAGGAGCACCTCCGTGTACCTGCGGCCCATGAAGTTGGCGTCCATGTACTCCGCGCCCGCCATCAGGTCGAACGGCACCGACACCGCCGCCGCCGCGCGGACGTCGGAACCCTCCCCCCGTTCCCCGAGGTACTTGAGGAGGACATTGCCGCCCAGCGAGAAGCCGAGCGCGCCAAAGGTGGCGTCCGGCTCGCGCTCGCGCAGGTGGCGGAGGACGGCGGAGAGGTCCGCCGTGTCCCCGGCGTGGTAGAAGCGGAGCGCGCGGTTCGGCTCGCCGCTGCACGACCGGAAGTTCATCGCCACGGCGCGCAGACCGCACTCGGCGAGGGCGCGGCAGCTCTCCAGCATGTACGACGAGTTGGCGCTCCCCTCCAGCCCGTGCACCAACAGCACGAGCGGCGCGCTGCCCGGGAGCGCGAACCCGTCAACCGTGGCCCAGTCCAGGTCCACGAAGTCGCTGTCCTCCGTCTCCATCCGCTCGCGGCGGTAATGCACGCCGGTCCGCTCGCGCAGGTAGCGCCCGGCGACGGTCTGACCATGGGCGCCCGGCAGCCAGCGCGCGGGGCGGAACGGGCGCGGCACGAAGGCCTTCGCGGACGGCGG
The DNA here is from genome assembly GCA_036386635.1 of Longimicrobium sp. Taxonomy (GTDB): domain Bacteria; phylum Gemmatimonadota; class Gemmatimonadetes; order Longimicrobiales; family Longimicrobiaceae; genus Longimicrobium. The sequence continues at coordinate 10,930 of DASVVI010000304.1, read as the reverse complement.
CTCGGTGCGATCAGCTTCGTTCATAGGCGGGTCAATCTACGCGCGGTCTTTCGCCCATCAACAGGCGTCGCGATATTTCGCGTCCCGCCGGACAACCTCCCCCGCCGATCACGATCCGCACCGTGTGGCTCCTTCCCATCTTTTCGCCCCTTTCCCGCTTCGCGCTCCGGGTGTTCTACCGGCTAGAGGTGACCGGCGAGCGCGTGCCGCAGTGGGGGCCGGTGCTGCTGGTGGCGAACCATCCCAACTCGCTGCTCGACGCGGGGGCGGTGGTGGCGGCGGCGGGACGGCCGGTGCGGTTCCTGGCGAAGGCGCCCCTCTTCGATCACGGGCAGGTGGGATGGCTCGTCCGCGGCGCGGGCGCGATCCCCGTGTACCGCAGGCAGGACGACCCCGCCGCCATGGCCGGGAACGACGACACCTTTCGCGCCGCGCACGAGGCGCTCGCGGCCGGCGACGCGGTAGGGATCTTCCCCGAGGGGATCAGCCACACCAGCCCCTCGCTCGCGCCGCTGAAGACGGGGGCCGCACGTATCGCGCTGGGCGCCGCGGCGCGGATCGGCGGCGCGTTCCCGGTGGTGCCGGTCGGGCTCGTCTTCCGCGAAAAGGAGTCATTCCGCTCCGAGGGGATGCTGGTCGTGGGTGAGCCCGTCCCCTGGGACGACCTCGCCCCGCGCGGCGAAGGCGACCGCGCCGCCGTGGGCGAGCTGACCGACCGCATCGACGACGCGATCCGCCGCGTGACGATCAACCTGGACCGCTGGGAGGACGCTCCGCTCCTGGAGGCCGCCGAGGCCATCTTCTCTGCCGAGACGCCCACCGACCCCTCCCCCGCGGCGCGCGTGCGGCGGATGCGCGAGGCCGCGGCGTCGCTGGCCCGCCTGCGCCACGACGAGCGCGGCCCCTGGACGGCGCTCGCGCACGAGGTGGCCGGGCACGCCCGCTCCCTCGCGGTGCTCGGGATGACGCCCGAACATCTCAAGTCCGGCAACCGCGCCGGCCTCGCCGCCCGCTGGATCGTGCGGCAGCTCGCCTTCTTCGCGCTGGGCGTCCCCATCGCCGCGGCGGGCACGATGCTCTTCTTGATCCCCTATCAGGCCACGCGCCCAGTCGCCGCCCTGACGAAGCCGACTCCCGACATGCAGGCCACCACCAAGCTGCTGGTGGGCTCCGTGATCCACCTGGTGTGGATCGTCGCGCTGTCGGCGCTAATCGGGTGGCGCTTCGGCATCCTCGCCGGCTTCGCGACGCTCGTCATGCTCCCCGCCGTCGGCCTGGTGACGCTGCACGTACGCGACCGCTGGCAGCGCGCCACGGGCGAGGCACGGCGCTTCATCCTCCGCGCCCGCAGACGCCGGACGCTGGACGAGCTGCGCGCCCGCCAGCGCGAGCTCGCGAAGCAGCTCAACACGCTCTGGGAAGAGACCCGCGAGCCGCTGGCCTTCCCCTGAATCCCGAAACGGAGCCCCACCCCATGCTCGAGCCCGGAATCGCCGCGCCGCCTCCCGAAACGGTGCCGCACAAGGCGCCGCACGAGATCAGGCGCATCTCGGTGGCGAGCTGGGTGCTGTACGACCTGGCGAACACCATCTTCTCGATGGGCGTCATCTCGCTCTACTTCTCCCTCTGGGTGCGCGACCAGGTGGGGGCCACGCGCGCGGACACGGTCTACGGGATCATCACCGCGGTCTCGATGGCCCTCATCTTCATGTTCTCGCCGCTGCTGGGGGCGATGACGGACCGCGCGCCCCGGCGGATGCCTTTCCTGATCGTCAGCACGGTGGTCTGCGTCGCGTTCACGGCGCTCCTGGCGCGCTCGGGCTTCTACACGACGGCGATCTGCTTCGTAATCGCCAACGTCGCGTACCAGGCGGGGCTCCAGTTCTACGACGCGCTCCTCCCCGAGGTCAGCACCGAGGAGAACCGCGGCCGGATCGGCGGGATCGGGGTCGGCGTGGGGTACCTCGGCTCCTACTTCGCGGTCGGGATGGGCATCCTGCTGGGGACCGGGAACAAGCCGCTCCTCTTTACCGCCATCGCGGTCGCCTTCCTCCTCCTCTCCATCCCCTGCTTCCTCTTCGTGCGTGAGCGCGGCAACCCGCGTCCCCGCCCCATCGGCTGGGAGATGGTGCGCGACTCCACCTCGCAGACCATCCGCACGCTCAAGGAAGGCGGGCGCTATCCAGGCCTCGTGCGCTTCCTGGTGGGGCGCGTCTTCTACACGGACGCCATCAACACCGTGATCTCCATCATGGCGCTGTACACGGTCAACGTCGCCGTCAGCACGGGGATGACGGAGGCGGAGGGGCAGAAGCAGGCGCAGTTCATCCTCATGTCCGCCATCACCTTCGCGGTGCTGGGCGGCTTCTTCTGGGGGTGGATGACGGACCGCCACGGGCCGCGGCGCACGCTGAACTTCGTCCTGATCGGCTGGATGGCGATCTTCACCTTCGCGGGCGTCGTCGGCATCGTGGGGCTCCCGCTCTGGTGCCTGTACGTGGTGGCGGCGGGCGCGGGGCTCGCGCTGGGCGGCGTGTGGGCCGCGGACCGCCCCTACATGCTGCGCCTGACCCCGCCCGCGCGCGTCGGCGAGTTCTACGGGCTGTACGGGATGGTAGGGCGCTTCTCCGCCATCACGGGGCCCATCATCTGGGCCGCTGTCACGTACCTGACCATCCAGGTGGCGCACATGATGCCCCGCGTGGGCCAGGGAATCGGGGTGCTGGTGCTGCTGGGGATGATCGTGCTGAGCTATGTCATCCTGCAGCCCATCTCGGACAAGCCCCGCGAGTGGAGCGACGAAGAACGCGGAGATCGTTGACGATGGCGGACTGGACGAAGGGGTTCGGGCGCTTCCTGGACCGCGTGGACAACAAGATCGACGAGCAGCGGCGGCGCTTTGGCGCCACGGGGGGCTCCGGGAAGGCGGCGCGCATCGACGCGTACCGCGGCTACGGATCGCCTGAGCGGGGCTTCGTGCGGGGACGCGTGCTGCGCGGCTCCCCCATCCCGGCGGCGGACGCGGCGGACAGCGCGTGGCTGAACCTGGCCTCCATGGTCCAGCGCTTCGAGAGCGACGAGGTGCCGCGCGCCCGCGTCCGCGTCGTCTTCGCCGGCGGCGAGCGCACCGTGACCACGGACGACGAGGGCTACTTCGAGTGCGAGGTGGATCCGCGCCCTCCCTTCGCCCCCAACGCCATCTGGCACGAAGTCGTGCTGGAGCTCCTCGAGCCGCGCGAGGGCGACGAGCCCGTGCGGACGCTGGCGCACGTCATGGTGCCGCCGGCCGCGAGCGCATTCGGAGTGATCAGCGACCTGGACGACACGGTGATCCGCACCGGCGTCACCTCCAAGCTGCGGATGGCGCGCACCGTCCTCTTCGGCAACGCTCGAACCCGCGCCCCCTTCCCGGGCGTGGCGGCGTTCTACCGCGCGCTCCAGCACGGCACGGGCGCGGCGCCCTTCAACCCGATCTTCTACGTCTCCAGCAGCCCCTGGAACCTGCACGACCTGCTCGCGGAGTTCCTGACGCTCCAGAAGATCCCGCTCGGACCCCTTCTCCTGCGCGACTGGGGGCTCTCCGGCGAGGTGCTCCCCACCTCCAACGAGGAGCACAAGATGCGCGCGATCGAGCGGATCATGACCCACTTCCCCACCCTCCCCTTCATCCTGGTGGGCGACACCAGCCAGGAAGACCCGGAGATCTACTCTCGCGTGGTGCACACGTACCCTAACCGCATCCCCGCCGTCTACATCCGCAACGTGGAAGCGCGGCCGGAGCGCGTGGAAGCCATCCGCGCCCTCGCCGCCGAGGTGGAGAAGGCCGGGAGCGCTCTGGTGCTGGCCGACGATACCCTCGCCGCCGCCGAGCACGCCGTCTCCCGCGGCTGGATCGCCCCCGCCGCCCTCGCCGAGATCCGCGCCGAGGCCGACGCCAGCACCCAGCCCCGCGCCACCGCCGCCGGCGAGGAGGTCAACGAGGAGCTGAGCACCGAGTAGCCGCCCCGGAGCCCGGCCGTCCTGAAGCGCCCGTGCGACTCCCGCACGGGCGCTTCGCTGTCTATTCGCGTTCTTCCTTCCGAGGCGGACCTAGCACTTCGGGCCCGTCCCAGTTCCTCAACGCCTCGATAGCCTCTTTGCTGAGGGATGCGAACAACCCGGGCTTGCTCAGCATCCGCGCCCGCGCAACCTCCAGCGTCGGAGCTGGAATGTTGTCACGCATCCGGTTGAGAAGCCCGCTGGCTTTCACCCGATGTTTCGCCCGTCGGACTGACTGTGTTTGTTTTCCCATGATCATATCTCCTTGAAGCAGTACAGCGGCTCCTGCAATTTCCGAACAGTCGCAAACCCTTGACGCTCATAGTACGAGAGCAGATTCGGGTCAGGGTTGCGCAGGACCAGACGGGTCGCTCCCAGCGCCCGTCCATAATTCTCCGCTACGTCAACAGCCAGCGCGGTGATGAGGCCGCGAAGCACAACCGGAGGCGGCTCGGGACGTCTCTCCACGAAGGTCAACGTGAACGTGTGCCTCAGCCCGCCCGCACGGGAGCGAGACGCCTGACCCAACGCCAGACCGCAGAGGTCAGAGCCATACCACACGGCCATCGGGAGCACGGCGGCGCGGTGTGGAAGCGCGCGAACAAGCTCGGGCCAGTTCCACCCTCCCACTCCGCGTGCGTGCTTCCGGCTGGCCCAGCTTCGCTCCCACTCCGCCAGAGCTCCCACATCGATGTCCCCGAGGCGGAGTTCGGGTCCGAGTCCGGCATTGCTGATCGCGTCGCGGCGGACCAGATCATACGCCGCGAGGCGCGCCCGGCGGTGCCGGTCCGACGCTGCCCGGTACGAATCCACGGCTAACGTCCCCGCCCAGGCGTATCTTCCGCATGCATACTCGTCTCCGGTGTGTGCGTTCCACACCAGATACCTCGCATCCGCAGCATGGGATCACCACCGCCACACCTTCGCCACCGGTGGCGTGCCACGGTGCCATCGGCGGCCGGAGCAGAGCGCACGCAAACCTGCGGCATACCCTATGCAACGGGCAGGCGCTCCGCCGTGCAACAAGGTGCGGTGTGATGGACGGAAACGAGAGATGGAGAAGTCGGAATGCACAAAGGACGCGATTTCTTGATCGCCCAGGTCAGCAACAACGTGATGCAGCACAAGACGCTGCTGGAGAGCCTGGAAGACCACGAGAAGCAGGCGCAGGACGCGCGCTTCCGCGAGCTGTGCACGCGCTACATCCCGCAGATGCGCCAGCACCAGACGATGATCGAGGAGTACCGCGCCACGCTTGGCGAGCCCGGCGGCGAGGCGTTCAAGAACGCGCTCGGCTTCGTGCTGGGGAAGGCCAAGGACGTGGCCGACGCGGTGCGCAACGACGACTTCCTGCGCATCGTGGAGGACATAGTCATGATCCGCCAGGCGCAGGACACCTTTGCCACCTTTGCCGCCGTGGGCGAGCGCGTCGGCGAGCCGCGCCTTGCCGAGATCGGCCGCACCTGCGAGAAGCAGCACGACGAGATGCAGCGCGAGTTCAACGCGCTGGTGCAGGAGATGTTCGTCAAGAACGTGCAGGAGTAAAGAACGAAGCCTCACACAGAGAACACAGAGGGAACTACAAGCCACGAAGTGACTCTCTCTGTTGTTTCTCGCCGTATCCTCTGTGTCTCTGTGTGAGGCAAGCAGTTGCAGTGCCGATGCTCCTCGCTACATTATCCCGCCTGGCCGCAAGGACGGCCCCAAACCAGCTCGAAATCCAGGCGGACACCGCATGAACATGGTCTACTACGCGCACTCCGGGCTTCGCTACCTGGTGCTCCTCGCCGGGATCGCGGCGATCGTCATCCTGGCGCGCGGGCTCTCCGGGAAGCGCCCGTACGACCGCCCCGCGCGCATCTCGACCGCGGCCTACACTGGCTCGCTCCACCTGCAGGTCGTGCTGGGGATTATCATGATCGTGCTCGGGCGCTGGTACCCGGCGCTGATGGGGCACCTGATCATGAACCTCCTCGCGGTAGGCGTCACGACGATGCTCTCCGCCTGGGCCAAGCGCGAGGCGGACTCGGCGCGCGCTTACAAGTACGCGCTCACCGGCGTGGTCGTCTCGCTCCTCCTGCTGGTGGGCGGAATCGCGGCCATCGGACGGCACCCGTTCCAGAGCCGCGCCCTCGACCAGATTGAGGCCGGCGCGCGATGAGCGCCACGCTCCTGTACGAGCAGTCCATTCCCGACGGGGTGCAGGACGGCGCGCCGCTCGTGGTGCTCCTCCACGGGCGCGGGAGCGACCGCTTCGACCTGGCGGGGCTGGCGCCGCACATCGCGCCCGGCGCAGTCGTCATCACGCCCCAGGCGCCGCACTCCGGCGTGCCGTGGGGCTATGGGCCGGGATGGGCGTGGTACCGCTTCCTCGGCCGCAACCGCCCCGAGCCGGACAGCTTCGAGGCGAGCCAGGACGCGCTCGGCGCCTTCCTTTCCGAGATCCGTGCCACCCTCCCGGTGGAGACGGGCCCGCTCGTGCTCGGCGGCTTTTCGCAGGGCGGGGTGATGTCGATGGCATACGCCCTCCGCAATCCCGGCGCGGCGCCGCTTGTGATGAACTTCAGCGGCTTCCTGGCCGACCACCCCAGCGTGCGCCCCACCCAGCAATCCGTGGCGGGCACGCGCTTCTGGTGGGGCCATGGGACGATGGACCCGCAGATCCCCTTCGACCTCGCCATGGAGGGGCGCGGGCTCCTGCGGGCCGCCGGCGCGGAGCTGGAGACGCGCGACTACGCGATCGGCCACGGCATCTCGCCGGACGAGGCGCGCGATGCCCGTGCCTGGATCCAGGCCGAAGTGACGCGGGCGGGATGATCCTGGACACGGGGGCGCTCTCCAACCGCGAGCGCTACCAGCTCCTCACCTCGCTGGTCGTTCCCCGCCCCATCGCGTGGGTCTCCACGCAGTCGGCGTTGGGCGCGCGGAACCTGGCGCCGTTCAGCTACTTCGCCGCGGTCAGCGCCACGCCCTTCCTCGTCTCCATCTCCATCGGCAGCCGCCGCGGCGAGCCCAAGGACACCCTCCGCAACATCCGCGAGACGGGCGTCTTCTGCATCAACGTCGTCACCGAGCCGCAGCTCCCCCAGATGAACGCGACCTCCGGCGAGTACGGCCCGGACGTCGACGAGTTCGAGCGCGCCGGCTTGCAGGCCGCGCAGGCGGAATCGGTGGATGCACCCTACGTCGCCGACTGCCCCGCGGTGCTGGAGTGCCGGCTGTTCAAGGAGGTGGAGCTGGAGGGCTCCGTCAACACGCTCGTCATCGGCGAGGTCCTGCGCATCCGCCTCTCCGACTCCGCCCCGCTGATCCCCGCCACCCTCCTCGCCGACAGCATCGCCCTCCGCCCCGTCGCGCGGCTGTGGGGCGACCTGTACTCCACCCTTGGCGAGATCCCGGTGCTCGCGCGGCCGATCGTGTAGACGCTCGCATGTCCTCCTGGCGCGAAGCCATAGGTCACCGCTGTGGCGCGCCTTTCTCTATTCCCCGTATCACTACTTCGACAGGTTGAGCCCGCTCGTACGCGCTAGTTCGACTAGGTAGCTCACAAACGCGCTGCACATCACCAGCATATACTTCGCATCCGCGGATGTCACCACAGATTCGTCGGCGAGCGCGTGACGGATGCCGTTTGCGTCACTTGTATAGCCGTAGAGCTTCAACCAAGCTTGCTCCAAGCTCGGGTGAAGCACAACTCCGGCATCCCTTAACTTCTTCACCGCCTGTCCCAACGTCGCTCTAGCGTCACCAGTGATGAGCTTACATAACGACTCGACCGCACTGATCGATTCCTTGATGGAATTCCGGTGATCGGGCGCTTTACGATCCGCTAACTTCGCAAGGGCCCCTTCGAGGTGAACGCGTACGGGCTTGAGCGGTTCACTGTCAGCTAGGCCTTGCTCGATGCTTTGAATTTCTTCCAGAGTTGTGATTTCAGCGACGTAACCTTCAACTACTCGGTATGCGGACAACTCCTCCTCGAGGAAGTGATTGGCGAGTTGCACGAGTTGGTTCGCTGGCTCCCCGTCAAATTCTGCGATGAGTGCCTCGATCAGGTCGTAGGCCTCAAACCACTCACACCGGAAGAACCAGTTACGCAGAAAAGTGCGAAACCCATCGAGGCCGTACGGTGGAACTGTGTCAGATGGCTGATTGAAAAAGTAAATCCAGAGGCGTTTGACTGCGGTTTCAGTATCGATCCCTAATCCATAATACGCAGAGTCAGATCGGTCGAAAATTGCCAGTTGAATTGCAGACCATAGCCGATTTCGAAGCGGTACGTCCATCGATTCGCGCTGGATCTCAACGCGGACCGGGGTTAACCCCTTTCTCTGTGAGAATTTCAATGCAACAGTCCTGAACTGAGGTGAGAGTCGATTAGCTCGTCCACCCGCTTCGCCGAGAACCCCGCCGTCGCGCGGTCGCCGTGGACGATGACAGGGCGAGTGACGAAGGTGTACTCCTTCGACATCAGGCGGAGGAGGTCGTTTTCGGTGAGGGTCTGCTCGTGGAGGCCCATCTTGCGGTACTTCATGGCGCGCTTCGAGAACAGCTTCTCCGCGCCGCCGGCTTTGCGGGCGAGGTCCTCGACCTCGGCGCGCTCGAGGGGCTGGGCCTTGAGGTCGCGGAAGGAGGCGATGGGGACGCCGCGGTCGTGCAGGTGCTGGACGGCCTTCTGGCAGGTGGTGCAGTGGGGGAGCCAGTAGACGTCGACTCCCCCCGTATCAGCACTCACTGCGTCCCCTGCAGGACCGGCGACTCGGCGAGGTAGGCGGCCACGAGAGCGACCACCTCGGCGTCGGTGAGGGTGCGGTCGCCGGTCTTGGCGTGGTTGAAGACGTGGCTGCAGAGGGCGTCGTCATCGCCGTCGAAGCCGTGGGCGCGCATCCAGTAGCGCACGTTGGAGAGGCCGCTCATGGGGGAGATGTCGATCTTCTGACAGAGGCCGAAGAGGCCCGCGGGGACGCCGGAGTAGATGCGGTCCGCGAGCCAGGCGTCGCCTTTGGCCTCGGCCTTGATGATGGCGGCGGCGTGCACGCCCGTGCCGGTGCGGAAGGCGTCCTCGCCGAAGACGGGCCAGTTGTAGGCCAGGGGGACGCGGCACGCGCGCGCGGCGCTCTGCACGTAGTCGTTGAGCTTCGACAAATCCCAGTCGTGCAGGCCCAGCAGTTTCAGGTTGACGAGCAGCAGGTCCATCTCCGCGTTGCCGCAGCGCTCGCCGATGCCGAGCGCGGTGCCGTGGATGCGGTGCGCGCCCTCCTCGATGGCGGCCAGGCAGTTGGGCATGCCCAGCCCGCGGTCGCGGTGGCCGTGCCAGTCGATCTTGACGTCCTCGCCGCTGGGCTTGACGATCTCGTCGATCACGAAGCGGATCAGCCGGCGGACGCCGTGCGGGGTGGCGTGGCCCACCGTGTCACACAGGCAGATGCGCCGCGCGCCGCACTCGATCGCCGTCCTGTACAGCGCCTTCACCACCTCCGGCTGCGCGCGGGTGGTGTCCTCCGTCACGTACATCACCGGCAGTCCCTCCGCCACGGCGAAGCTCACCGCGTCCTCGGTGGAGCGCAGCATCCGCTCCAGCGTCCAGTCTTCCGCGTACTGGCGGATGGGGGAGGATCCGATGAAGGTGGCCGCTTCGATGGCGATCCCCGTGCGCTGCGACACGTCCACGATCGGCTGCACGTCCGCGCGGACGGTGCGGGCGGCGCAGTTGGGCTCGATGGGGAGGCGCTCGTCCGCAATGATGCGCGCCAGTGCTTCCACGTCGCGCACGGCGCGCGGGCCGGCGCCGGGAAGGCCGATGTCCGCCGCGGCGATCCCGAGCTCCGCCATCAGGTGGAGGAGGTGGATCTTGTCTTCAATGGGCGGATCGGTAACGGAAGGCGACTGCAAGCCGTCGCGCAGCGTCTCGTCGTTGAGCTGCACGCCGCGCCGGGTGGAATAGTCGAACGAGCCGTCCTGCGTGTTCCAATCGAAGACCAGGTCGCGCTCCTGCATGCGATCCTCGCGGGCGGGGGTTGAGGGGAGGCGCCCCGGGCTCGGGCACGCCATGCATCATAATGAACGGCAGGCAGATGCGAAACCCGGGGCGGCTCGGTTGACAGCCCCGCCGCGGCGCGGCATCATCAATCCCCTCAACACCCGATACCGCAACCGGCAGCGCGCCCTGACCTCCGTCCTCCGCCCCGTCCGCGAGCTGGCCCATCGCACCGACGACGCCACGCTCCGCGACCAGCTGGAGCTGGTGCGCATCCCCGCGCCCCCGTTCGGCGAAGGGGAGCGGGGCGCGAGCGTGCTGGAGCGCCTGCGCGAGGCCGGGTACCGCGATGCGTCGGCCGACGAGGTCGGCAACGTGCTCGCCACCCTCCCCGGCGCGGCGGGCGCGGAGCCGGTGGTGGTGGCCGCGCACCTGGACACCGTCTTCCCCGCCGGCACGGACGTGGAGCCGCGCCACGACGGCGACCGCATCTACGCGCCCGGAATCACCGACAATTCGCGCGGGCTGGCGGGGATGCTGGCGGTGGCGCGGCTGGTGCGCACCGCAGGCGTCCGCACGCGCCGCCCCATCGTCTTCGTCGCGACGGTGGGCGAGGAGGGGACGGGGGACCTGCGGGGGGTGAAGCACCTCTTCCGCGAGGGGTCCCCGCTGCGCACGGCGGCGGCGTTCGTGGCGCTGGACGGCTCGGGGGTGCGGCGCATCGTGCACCGCGCCATCGGGTCGCGGCGGCTGCGGGTGACGGTGGAGGGCCCCGGCGGCCACTCGTGGGCGGACCGCGGCGCGCCCAACCCCATCGTCGCCCTCGCCGCCGCCGCCGCCGAGGTGAGCACGCTCGCCCTCCCCCACCCCGAGCGCTCGTCGCTGACCGTGGCGCGCATCGGCGGCGGGACGAGC
>DASVVI010000303.1:0-16817 GCA_036386635.1 Longimicrobium sp. | reverse complement strand
TTCCCTGTGGCCGGTGCGGGCTCGATCGGCGGCGGCGCCCGTCCCCGTCGCCCCAGCGACGACCAGCGTGCCGGCTTCCAGCGGGTTCGGGAGCGGCGTGTAGGTGGAGGACTTTGGCTTCACCTGCTGGATCAGCTCACGATGGCCGTGGAAGGGGGCTGCCGCAGCAGCTCGCCCCGCCCACACAGCCGGCCCCTCCCCGTGGGCCCGGCTATGGACCTCACGTCAGACCAGTTCGCACCTGGAATCGCGCCCCTGAAGCCGGCTTCCCAGGTCGCGTGCAACCGGCTGAAGTCGCCGAGCGCGAGGCCGCCCGGTGTGATCCAGAAGTGGATTACCGCGTAGGGCATCAGCGGCTGGCCCAGCGTGCCGGAGCCGCCAATCTGGAGCCGGTGCCCAACGCTTCCCTCGTTCCCAGAATCCGGTCATCCCGGTTCGTGCGATGAAGGCGTCGCATGCCGCGCACCCCGCCGGACGCCGCGAGGTGCGCGATCCGGCGGTCCCCGGCCGGAGGCGTCGACAATCCCGAAGCAAGGCTGGAGCATGGCGCGGCGTGCGCCATCGTGGAGGGTCGCGGCAGCCGCGATCTCTTTCACTCTCCGTCCTTCTTGCCAAGGTGTTCCCCCGCCAGGATTTCTCGACAATCAGAGTTCCACGGTCCTCACCTCTTCTCCGGCGCGCGCTCCAGACCCGACATAATTCCTTGCATGTGCCGCGGGCCGCGTGTAGCTTGGCATCCTGGTTCATCGAGCAGGGCATCAGGATTCACACGCCTCATCCGCCGCGCCGTTCGCGGCATTCTCGTGGACTCCCTCCCACGACCCTGAGGGCGGCCGTCCGGTCTCACCGCTACAAAAGCCCATCCATCGCTGGGCCTGCCTGCCCGCGGCATGCGTCCAATCATAACGAAGGCCGAGATCATCATGCCCAGCCGACACGAACAATCGGTTCCCGACCACGCGGACCTCCTCATCGTAGGTGCCGGAATCGCGGGCCTGTACTGCGCCTGGCGATATCTGGAGAAGCACCCCGGGCACCGCGTGGTCATCGTCGAGCGGCTGAACCGGGCAGGCGGACGCCTGCAGACGGATCTGGTGGAGCTGGAGGCAACCGCTGGCAAGTCCGTCGTAGTGCGCGACGAGGAGGGCGGGATGCGCTTCAACTACGACATGGCGGAGCTGATGGCGCTGTTCCACAGGTTGGAACTGTGCGATCAGATCGTCCCGTTCCCCATGTCCGGCAACAACAACCGCTACCTTTTCCGCGGCCGGGGCTTCACGTACGAAGAGGCGATGGAGCGGCCCCAGCTGTGGAGCGAGCTGTTCCGCCTGGCCCCCGAGGAGCGGAATCGGCAGCCGGTGAAGCTGCTGGAGGAGGCGTATCACCGCGTGCTGCGGGCCAACAAGGCGGAACCCCCGGAGCACCCCACGCCTGAGTTCTGGCAGAAGCTGCGTATCGAGTTCACCTGGAAGGGCACGCCGCTCTACCGGTGGCAGCTGTGGGGGCTGCTGCGCGACATGGGCCACAGCGAAGAGTGCTGCGTGATGCTCGCGCAAACCATGGGCTTCGAAGGGCCGTTCTGGTCCACCATGAATGCCGGTGAAGCATTCCAGCTCATGGAAGACTTTCCCCAGAATCCCACCTACTTCACCTTCGAAAAAGGCTACGGCATTCTGACCGACGCCCTGGTGCGGCGGATCGAGGCACGGAAGGGGCAGATCTTCCTAAGTACGAACGTCGACGCCCTCATGGAGCACGAGGGAGGTGGCTTCGAGGCGCAGCTTACCCTGGCCCCGGAACGCGCCACCGCGTCTGCGACCACCCCCGGCGGCACCAGGGCCACCATCCATGCGCCGCGGATCATCCTGGCCGTGGCCCGCCGGTCGCTGGAGACGCTCTTCGCGGCATCCCCGGTGCTGAACCAGCGCCACAGCACGAACAAGAAGAACCAGCAGCGGGCCGACCAGCTCTGGAAAGATCTGCAGACCACCACCGAGCAGCGGCTGCTGAAGATCAACGTGTACTTCGAGCGTTCCTGGTGGCAGGAACTGGACGTCCCCGTGGCGTACGGCCCCTCGTTCACCGACTTGCCGGTGAACGCCGTCTATCCCTTCTATTCGCTGCGCGGGGTGAAGGAGGACCGCGAAGCCACGGACCCTCCGTCCCCGGCTCTGCCGGCGGCATTGACCATCTACTGCGACTGGAACAACACCAACTTCTGGCAGGGGCTGCAGTGCGTGGGCGAGCTGTTCGATTCGCCGGAGCAGCGCAAGCACGACGCGGCGAAACCGCAGACGATGTTCGCCGCATCCAAAGCGGTGGTGGCCGAGGCGCTGCGGCTGTTCAGCGAGCTGTACGGCACGCGCCACGTCCCGCAGCCCATCCTCACCAGCTACCGCCTGTGGGATGGGCAGAGCGACTTCGGGTACGCCGTGCACCAGTGGGGGCTGGATGCCAGGGACGACCAGGTGATCCCGCGTCTGGTTGAGCCGTTCAAGAACATCTACACGTGCAACGAGGCGTATTCCGACATGCAGGGCTGGGTCAACGGGACGCTGCGCTCGGCCGACCTGGTGCTGCAGAAGCTGAAGATCCGCCCGCTCGTCGAGACGGAGCCGAGGTGCGTTGCGCCCCCGGCGCCCCCCACCCACGGCCGCCAGCGCGCGGGCGGCCTGTGGGGCATGGCCGTGCGCCCCGCGCGCCCGGCAGTGGACTCGTAACACCCCACGCGCAAAAACCCCGCTGCCCGGCGAGGGGCGCGGGGCCTTCCCGTCGCGCTACGCGCCGGAGTACCGCTTCGGCCCCGACCCTCACACCCTGGTCGCCCCTCGTTCCTCCCTCATTGCAAAGGAAAACCACCATGGCCAACGACGAGCAACCCGACCGCAGGACCCGCCAGTTTGCTGAGGCCGTCACGCCGCAGCCCATGCCGCTGAAAACGCTGAGCAATCGCGGTGCGCCGCCGCCGCCAAACCTGGGGCCGCTCGAACAACTGTTGGGAGTCTGGACCGCACGGGGCACGGGGTGGAACATGATCGCGCTGCCATTTCAAAAGGCTCCCGCGGCTCCCGCGGGATTCAAGTTCCGGGTGCTGATGAACCAGTACGATGAAGATCTTCGCTTCACCTTCGTCGACGACGACGTTCCCAACCGCGGGTTGAAAAGACCCGGCAGTCCCGATTCCGACCAGTTCATCGCCACCCTCGATTACCAGCAGAAGATCGCCCAGGTCGTTGCGGAAGACCGGCCCGACAGCGGGGGCCTCGCGGGCAAGCCCGGACTGCCGATTCATCACGAACCCGGATTGTGGCTGTACGAGAAGAATCGCAGGTCCAGCGAGGATCAGATCAGTGGCGATGTAGTATCGGAAGTGGAGCTCGATGTCGCGCGGCTTGCTTCGATCCCGCACGGAAACTCCGTTCTTGCCCTCGGCAGCTCGGGGCGTCACAAGGGAATGCCGCCGATCCCGCCCCTGAGTGGATTGCCATCGGGTCGCTTCGAGGACGTCCTTTCTCCAGACTACGACTTCAAGACGGACCCGTATCTCGAGCCGTTCAAGCACTACATCGACCATCCGTTCATGGGAAATGTCGCGCTGCCCGGATTTCCCGGATTCAGCCCGGCCGACATGAACGAGATTCTCCGATTCGCGAACAAGGGCGTGAACATCGTCAGGACCACGACGTTGACCGTGGACACCGATGTGAAGAGCGGCGGGATCTCGAATATTCCCTTCTCGGTTCGAGAGGCGGAGCCGGTCAGCATGAAGTCGACGTTCTGGATTCAGGAGCTCAAAGAGAAGGATGCCCACGGGAGGCCAAGGCTGCGGCTGCAATACTCGCAGGTGGTCATGCTGCACTTCTTCCGTCCCCGCGAGGATGAGCTCCCGGGCCGGGTCTCCTGGCCGCATATCAGCATCGCCACCCTGGAGAAGATGCCGGCGGACTATCAACTCATGCAGGCATAATCCGGGTCCACCTGGGTCCGCGGCGCCGTCTGTTGCACTGCCGGCAGCCCGTGGCGCAGCAGCCGTGGCGAGCTTCACCACGGCTGCTGCGCTTGTGCCTCAGTCAGGCTGCGCCGGCGTGCTGCCTCGGCCGCGCCGCACTTGTTGATTGTCACGCACGGCCGGGGCCCAAGTCGATGATCTAGCCGGCGCGGGCGATCATCGGGTTGGGCGGGCGGTGACCACCGTCACCTGCGACCATTACCGGATCCAGAACTCCCACCAGCGCTTGTTGCGCACGCGCTCGGCCATGGCGCGTTCGTCTTGCTCGATCTCGGCATGCCATTCCTCCAGCAGCGCGAGCCAGCTCTGCCAATCAGTCGCGAGCGTCTCGACGGTGCCGTTCTCCACGTCGGCGGTGAGGACGGAGGGCGGGGTCGTGCCCAGGTCCAGGATGTACTCCTCCTCGCCGCCGTCGCCGCCGAGCGCGAGGTAGCGCGCGGACCAGGGGCGGTCGTAGAGGCCGCTCTTGCTCCACTCGCGGCTTCTCCAGATCACCCAGCCGGCATCGGGGCGCGACCACAGCTCCGCGGCGGAAGAGTCGGGGGGAAATGGGAAGCCGCGCATCGTCGCGCGGTACTCCGGCGGGAGCTTCACGCCAAGCGCGGCCTCGATGCGGTCCAGATCCTCGTCACTCATGCTCACGTTTGTTTCGGAACTCATAGCTGCCTCTTCAATCGGCGCCTCGCGCGCCGCGCCGGCGGCTGGCGTAGGGCAGCACGAACAGGTACAGGCCGCTGAACAGGAGCAGGGCCAGCGGGAGCAGCGGCGAGTACGTGATCCAGGGCGGGGGCGTCGCTCCGCCGCCGCGCGCCAGGGCGACGAAGTTGGCGATGACGGTCACCGTGAACACGATGGACACCCACCGGTGCGTCTGCCGGATCAATCTGCTTCCATTCATGGATAACCTCCTCCGAACGCGGGTCTGAGGGGATTGAGGCGGTCAGCCGTCCACGTACGCCGCCAGGTGCTCGCCGGTGAGGGTGGAGCGCGCGGCGACGAGATCGGCGGGAGTGCCTTCGAAGACGATGCGGCCGCCGTCGTGGCCGGCGCCGGGGCCCAGGTCGATGATCCAGTCGGCGTGGGCCATGACGGCCTGGTGGTGCTCGATGACGATGACCGACTTGCCGGCGTCCACCAGGCGGTCAAGGAGGGCGAGGAGGTGCTCGACGTCGGCGAGGTGCAGGCCGGTGGTGGGCTCGTCCAGGACGTAGATGCCGCCCTTGTCGCCCATGTGGGTGGCGAGCTTGAGCCGCTGCCGCTCGCCGCCCGAGAGGGTGGTGAGCGGCTGGCCGAGCGAGAGGTAGCCGAGCCCCACGTCCGCCATGCGGGAGAGGATCGCGTGGGCGGCCGGGGTCTTCGCGGGGCCGGCGGCAAAGAACTCCCGCGCCTCGGCCACGGACATGGCGAGCACCTGGCTGATGTCCTTGCCGCCCAGCTTGTACTCGAGCACGGCGGCCTGGAAGCGCTTCCCGTCGCACTCCTCGCAGACGGTGGCGACGCCGGCCATCATCGCCAGGTCGGTGAAGATGACGCCGGCGCCGTTGCAGTTGGGGCAGGCGCCCTCGGAGTTCGGGCTGAAGAGCGCGGGCTTCACCCCGTTCTCCTTTGCGAACGCCTTGCGGATCGGCTCCAGCAGGTCCGTGTACGTGGCCGGGTTGCTGCGCCGTGAGCCGCGGATGGGCGTCTGGTCGACCGACACCACGCCGGCCGATGCGGGGATGGAGCCGTGGATCAGCGAGCTCTTGCCCGAGCCCGCCACGCCCGTGACCACGCAGAGCACCCCGAGCGGGACGTCGACGTCCACGCCCTTGAGGTTGTGGCGGGTGGCGCCGCGGATCGGCAGCTTGCCGGTGGGGGTGCGGACCCTTTCCCTGAGCGACGCCCGGTCGTCCAGGTGGCGGCCGGTGAGGGTGCCGCTCGCCCGCAGCCCATCCACGCTCCCCTCGAAGACCACCTCGCCGCCGGCCGAACCCGCGCGGGGGCCGAGGTCCACGACGTGGTCGGCAATGGCGATCGTCTCCGGCTCGTGCTCCACGACGAGCACCGTGTTCCCCTTGTCGCGCAGCCGCAGCAGCAGGTCGTTCATCCGCCGCACGTCGTGGGGGTGAAGGCCGGTGGTGGGCTCGTCGAAGACGTAGGTGACGTCGGTGAGCGACGATCCCAGGTGGCGGATCATCTTGACGCGCTGTCCCTCGCCGCCGGAGAGCGTGCCGGACGGGCGGTCCAGCGAGAGGTAGCCGAGCCCGATCTCCACGAACGAGTCGAGCGTCTGCTGCAGCGTCGTGAGCAGGGGCGCCACGGACGGCTCGTCCAGCCCGCGCACCCACTCGGCCAGGTCGCTGATCTGCATGGCGCACGCGTCGGCGATGCTGATCCCCTCGATCCTGGACGAGCGCGCCGCTTCGGACAGCCGGGTGCCGCCGCAGTCGGGGCAGGTGGTGAAGGTGACGGCGCGCTCCACGAAGGCACGGATGTGCGGCTGCAGCGCGTCGACGTCCTTGGAGAGCATCGACTTCTGGATCTTGGGGATCAGCCCCTCGTAGGTGAGGTTGATGCCGTCGACCTTGATCTTGGTGGGCTCTTTGTGGAGGAGCGCGTGCAGCTCCTTCTTGTTGAAGTCGCGGATCGGCTTGTCGGGGTCGAAGAAGCCGCAGCCCCTGAAGATGCGGCCGAACCACCCGTCCATGGTGTAGCCGGGGATGGTGAGCGCGCCCTCGTTGAGCGACTTGCTGTCGTCGTACAGCGCGGTCAGGTCGATGTCGTTGACCGCGCCGCGCCCTTCGCAACGAGGGCACATGCCGCCGGTGATGCTGAAGCTGCGGCGCTCCCTGACCGTCTCTCCGCCGCGCTCGAGCGTGACCGCGCCCGTTCCGCTGATGGAGGCGACGTTGAAGGAGAACGCCTGGGGCGAGCCGATGTGCGGCTGCCCCAGGCGGCTGAAGAGGATGCGCAGCATCGCGTTGGCGTCGGTGGCGGTGCCCACCGTGGAGCGGGCGTTGGCCCCCATCCGCTCCTGGTCGATGATGATGGCCGTCGTCAGCCCGTCGAGCACGTCCGCCTCGGGGCGCGCCAGCGTGGGCATGAAGCCCTGCACGAAGGCGCTGTACGTCTCGTTGATCATCCGCTGCGACTCCGCGGCGATCGTCCCGAACACCAGCGAGCTCTTTCCCGAGCCCGAGACGCCGGTGAATACCGTCAGCCGGCGCTTCGGCAGCTGGACGCTGACGTCCTTGAGGTTGTTCACGCGCGCGCCGTGCACGCGGATCAGGTCGTGCCGGTCGGCGGCGTGCGGCTGCATGGCCTCGCTCATCGTATTTCGTAATCGAAAGGAAGTCTCACGCAGAGGCGCAGAGACGCAGAAGAGAAGAACGGCGAGAGAAAAGCCTCACACAGAGAACACAGAGAGAACTACAAGCCACAGAGAAAATCTTTAGCTGTTCTCTCTGTGGCTCTGTGTCTCTGTGTGAGCCAAGCAGTTGCTGTTCTCTCCTGCGTCTCTGCGCCTCTGCGTGAGACAAAGTTGTTTCTCAGCCCTGCTCGATGCGCACCAGGTTGCCCGCGGGATCGCGGACGGCGGCGTCGCGGGCGCCCCAGAAGCGGTCGGCGGGCTCCTCCAGCACCTCCACGCCCGGCGCGGCGGCGACCCTGGCAAAGGTGGCGTTCAGGTCGTCGGTGCGCAGGAAGACCGCGCCCAGCTCACCCTTGGCGAGAAGCGCCGCGACGGCGTCCCCGTCCTGCTTGGAGCGGCCGGCGTGCGGCTGCGAGAGCACGATCTTGATCTCGGGCTGGCTCTCGGTTCCCAGCGTGATCCAGCGGAATCCGCCGTGGGCCACCTCGTCGCGCACCGTCAGGCCCAGGGTGTCGCGGTAGAAAACGAGCGCGGCGTCGGGGTCGTCGACCAGGACGTGGACGGCGCTGAGTGATACGGGCATGGCACCTCGCTTGGTGGGGATGCTTTGCTGGAACGGTGATGGCGTTGAAGCTAAGCGGGTGCGGCGGGGATTGCTTCTCGAAAACTGCTCACTTCGCCGCGTCCTCGCGCCTGCGCGGGCGGGTGACCACCATCGTCTGGCAGGTGGGCACCGCGCGCAGCTCGTCGTGGCCGCGGGCGCGGTAGCTGGACGGCGTCTCGCCCACCAGCTCAGTGAAGCGGGCGGAGAAGGAGCCGAGGCTCGTGCACCCGACCTCGAAGCAGACGGCCGTCACGCTCAGGTCACCGCAGCGCAGCAGCGACTTCGCCCGCTCTATGCGCCGCGTCATCAAGTACCCGTACGGCGTCTCGGAGTACGCCTCGCGGAAGCGGCGGCTGAAGTGCGCCGTCGACATCAGCGCCGTGCGCGCGAGCGCCGGCACGTCGAGCGGCTTCGCGTACTCGCGGTCCATCCGGTCGCGGGCCCTGCGCAGCCGCCGCAGCTCGTTCAGGTCGACGTTCATCTCACCTTCCGCCCTTCGGCCGGGGTTCGGGCGGAAAGTGTACGAATGGCGCGGGAGGGAGTCAAGCGAGGGCGCCGGGCGTCGTCAGCCGGCCGGGGCAGGGGCGGGGACGGGCTTCAGATTGCGCGGCTCGGGACGGATCGCGGGGACGTGGTCCAGCCCCCGGATCGCCGGAAGGTAGGCAGGCGGCATCAGCAGACGCTGGACGAACGAGCGCAGCCCGGCGCGGACCAGAAGGGGATAGAAGCGGATCAGGGGACGCAGCCACTCGGCGGGCTTCAGCCGCAGCAGGCCACGCACGTGCGCGGGAGCCAGGATCGCCTGCACCCGCAGCAGGAGATGATAGCGCCAGGGGCCGAGGTGCTTCCGGTACTGCGCGTACAGCGCATCCGTGCCCTCCCCCCTGACCAGGTCGCGGCGCAGGTGGAGGTCGCGATCCGCTCTCCACTCCGCGTACGTCGCCGGGAGATCGGGGATCTGGAGGCCGATGCCCACGCGGCGGAACACGTCGAAGAGCTCCTCCCGCTCATCCGCAGTCAACGGCCTTGCGAGCAGCTCGTGCGCCCGCTCAGAGTAGTCGATGAGCATGTAGAGCACGTCGCGGTGCGCCCAGTCCGGGATGGACTGGCCGCGCTCGCGCTCCACCGCCTGGTGCACCGCGACGATGCGGTCCAGCGTGCGCGCGGCGGTCAGCGCGTCCGCGAAGACGATCCCCTGCGCGTAGCCGGCCGTGGAAAAGAGCCGGTTGATGGGATCGCTCGGCAGCTTGCCGGTAAAGAACAGCCAATCGATCGCGCGGTTGAGCGCGAACTCGGCGGCGGAGCCGGCGAAGGCGAGGAGCACCATGTCTCCATCTCCCCAGATCCGCCGCACGATGGAACCTCGATCCACGAAATCAGCCACGATGAACCTCGGTTAAGTCTTTGTCATCCTGAGCGACGCGCTTCACCGTCCTCTCCGCGTCTCCGAACCATGGCGCGGAGCGAAGGATCTACTGTGCGTGCCGAGGGCTCGGTCGCGATGCACGGTGCCCGGCCCAGCCCCGGCTAGATTCTTCGGTCGCCGCCCGAGATCGGAACGACCTGCGAGGCCCGCGGGGCGGCTCCCCCAGAATGACAAAAATGGGGGGCAGTGCTGCGGCTAGTGCGTGACGCCGCGGCGGACCTGCGCCTGGGCGGAGTCGATGTAGGCGCGGTACCCGGCGGGGTCGATGAACGGCGCCGCCGGATCCTTTGCCGTGTCGCGCGCGGCGAACTTGCGGTACCGTCCCCACAGCCTCGCGTGCGACGTCACCCAGATGTCGGCGGGGAGGCCGCGCAGCACGCCGAAGCTGCGCTCCAGGTCGGCCCGCTGCTCCGGGTACTTCATCCCGCCCAGCACCTTGAGGCTGCACGCGCTCACCACGGTCAACACGCGCCCGCCGTCGCGCACGGGGAACGACCAGGTGGTGCAGCCGCGCGTGTGCCCGCCCGTGATGTGCGCCGTGAGCGCGACCGGGCCCACGCGGACCGTGTCGCCGTCCTTGATGCGGTGGTCGACGCGCGGTGCGGGGTAGCGGAGCAAGCCGCTCCACATCATCGCCCGCAGCGGCAGGATCATGTCCCGGTCGTCGCCGCCGGATTCCATGATGTCCGCGCTCGCGTCGCTGGCCCACAGCTCGGCGCCGGACATCCGCTGCAGCTCGGCGAGCCCGCCCGCGTGGTCGCCGTGCGGCTCCGAGTTCAGCAGCACCTTTACGTCCTTGATGTCGAACCCGAGCTCCCTGATGCTCGCCGCGATCATCGTCGCGGTCCCTGGATAACCGCCGTCGATCACCACGTGCCCTTGCGGCCCCGCGATCAGAAACGCCGACACGTCGTTCGCGCCGACGTAGTAGAAGTTGCCGGCGATGCGGAACGGCTTCGCGTACTTCTGCCCGCCTTTATCGGAGTTCGCCTTCCACTGCGCGACGAGGAACCCGGCGAGGATGGCGACGACTCCGATCAGGATCACCGGCCAGCGTCGCTTCGTGGGATGGCGCACCGGCCGCTCCAGTTGTTGGGGATCAGTCGTAGCTTCCGACCAAAGTACTCTACAATACAAAGTCAGTCAACAGCGCTGCCCCGCGGCCGCTCCCGCAACACACGCCATCGCCTTACCTTCAACGGAAGGAACAGGATGTCACGCAAAGGCGCGAAGACGCTAAGGAAAGATACGGAAGTCCTTTCTTTGCGCCTTTGCGCCTTCGCGTGAGACCTTCCTGCGATGCCCGCGGATTCCTGATAAAACGCCATGAGCACCTCCCGCGAAGACGAATGGCTGTGGGGCTGGGATACCACGCCCGGCATCGTCTCCGTGTGGGCGGATGCGAACGGGCGCGCGTTCGTGTGGCGGCGGGTGAAGGAGACGGGGGCGCTGGTGCAGGAAGAGGAGCGGTTCCGGCCCTGGATCCTCCTCGACACGCTGGACGACCTGCGCCACCTCGGCCCGCGGCTCGGGCCGGAGGGCGCGCCGGACGCGCGCGTCTGGTACCGCGAGCTGGAGGGGCCGGGCGAGCTGCGCTTCCTGGTCTCCGCACGGAGCGGCGCGGAGCTGGCCAGGGCCGTGCTGCACGGAGCCTCCCGCCGCCTGGACCGCCCCGTGGAGCACCTGCGCGCGCTGGGCGCGGACCATGTGCTCGCGCTGCCGCCAGAGGAGCAGTACCTGGTGGCCACCGGACGAACATACTTCCGCGGCCTCTCCTTCGACGACCTGCACCGGCTTCAGTTCGACCTGGAGACGACGGGGCTGGATGCCACGCGCGACCGCATCTTCATGATCGCCGTGCGCGATCCCTCGGGCGAGACGCACGTGCTGGAGGCGGCCGGCCGCGGCGACGATGCCGAGGCGGAGCTGATCCGGCGGCTGGTGGCGACGGTGCGCGCGGCCGACCCGGACGTGATCGAGAACCACAACCTGCACGGCTTCGACCTCCCCTTCGTGGCCGAGCGGGCGCGCCGGCTGGGCGTGCCGCTGCCGCTGGGGCGCCTGGCGGGCGTGGGCCTGCGCGAGCGCGCCGCCCGCCGCGGCATCACAAAGGGCGACGAGGGCCGGCGGGTGCGGCTGCTGGCGCCCGGGCGCGAGCTGATCGACACGATGGACGCGGTGATCCGCTACGACTTCTCCGCGCGCGAGCTGCCGGGCCACGGCCTGAAGGCGGTCGCGCGGCACTTCGGCGTGGCGGCGCCGGAGCGGGAGTACGTGCCCGGGAGCCAGGTGTACGCCGTCTACCGCCGCGACCCCGAGCGCGTGCGGCGCTACGCATCGGACGACGTGGAGGAGGTCGCGGCGCTGGCGCGGCTGCTGGGCGGCGCCGCCTTCGCCCTCGCCCGCATGGCACCGCGCCGCTACGAGCGCCTGGCCGACGCCGGCCCAGCCACGGGGGTGATCGACCCGCTCCTGGTGCGGGCGTACCTGCGCGCGGGCGCGGCGCTCCCCGCGCATCACCCCGGGGACGGCACCCCACACCAGGGGGCGGCGCTGCACCTCATCGCCACCGGGGTGGCGTGGCGCGTGGTCAAGGCGGACGTGGCCAGCCTGTACCCGTCGCTGATGCGCGCCTACCGCATCGGCCCGGGCCGCGATCACCTGGGCGCGCTGCTGGCGCTGGTCGACCGGCTGGTGGAGCACCGCCTCGCCGCCAAGACGAGCGCGCGCGCGGCGCCCCCCGATTCGGCCGAGCGCCACACGCAGGAAGCGATTTCGTCCGCCATGAAGATCGTGGTCAACTCCGCGTACGGCTACCTGGCGGCCCCCGGCCTGGCGCGCTTCGCGGACGTGCACGCCGCCAACGAGGTGACGCGCCGCGGGCGCGAGACCCTGGCGCTGATGTGCCGCGAGCTGGCCGCGCGCGGCGTCACGCTGCTGGAGGCGGACACGGACGGCGTCTACTTCGCCGTCCCCGAGGGGTGGAGCGAGGCGGACGAGCGGCGCGTGGTGGACGAGGTCGGTGCGCTCCTCCCGCCGCTGGTGAAGCTGGAGTTCGAGGGGCGCTACGCGGCGATGCTCTCGCACGAGCCCAAGAACTACGCGCTGCTGGACCACGACGGCACGCTGACGCTGCGCGGCGTCGCCTTCCGATCCAGCCGTTCGGAACCCTTTGGGGAGGCCTTCCTGCGCCGGGCCATCGAGCGGCTCTTCGCGGGCGACCTCACCGGCGTCCGCGAGGCGTACCTGGCCACCCTCGGCGCGCTCCAGCGCCGCGAGCTCCCCGCCTCCGCCGTCGCATCGCGCATCCGCCTGACGAAAAAGCCGGATGCATACGCCGCCACGCGGTCGAGCAGGCGCGAGCTCGCCTACGAAGCCCTCCTCTCCAGCGGCCGCACCTCGTGGCGCGTGGGCGAGCGCGTCCACGTGTACCGCACGCAGAACGGCGGAGCCGCCGTGGTCCCGCTCACCGGCGACGCAAAGACGGACGCCGCCGCCGGCTCGCGCGACTACGACGTGGAGCACTACGCGCGCATCCTGCGCACCCACTTCGCCGCGCGCCTCGCCCGCGCCCTCACCCCCGAAGACTTCTCCACCCTCTTCGCCGCCCCCGACCAGCTATCCCTCTTCGCCCCCTCGGCCGCGAGCATGCGGCCGATACTCTCCGTGCGAGGAGCGTGAGCGTGGAGGGGTACTTCAGGGCAGGCCGCCGGGGGCCGAGACGGGGCTTAGTGATACCAGTTGCCCCTGTGGAACTCGAACTTCGTCGGGCGAATCACGTGGAGTTGAGCGTTGAGGAAATCGTACTCGAGGGTGATCGCCGTCGGATACAGATTGTGAATGCCCCCCACGACCCCCTGGCGCACCGCGGTGGAAAGATAGGAGAGGTCGAACAGGCAGATGGTGCCCTGCCTGTTCTCCTTCAAGACCTCGCTGTCGATCTTTGCCACGATGTCCTCCTGGACGGCGGCGGAGGTGCCGACCTGGCGCGCGTCGAAGCTGGGGAACAGCGTCTTGATGTCGGCCGGGAGCCTGTCGCCGGCGATCGTCACGACCACGTCGTGGCTTTCGTGGGTTGGCGAGGCGCACGCCAGCCCGGCCTGCAGCAACTTGGCGACCGCCACGGCTTCGCGCGTCTTGGAGGCGGTCCTCACGTCGCCCACGATGGCGACGGCCCTGTTCCACTCCGGATCGGGCACCGTGACCCCGCCCACCACCGCTCCATCGAAGATCACCGCCACCTGGGCCATCGTTCACGCTCCCCCACAAACGGTTTCAGCCAATGTTGCCTGCACTCCCCGGCGTTATATTGCGCGCGTACGCCCGCCCCTGCTCGTGCACCTCCAACGTCCCTCTCCATGCCCATCGTCGACCACACGATCGCGTTCGGAACACTCCCCGGCATCGAGCAGCAGACGATCACCAACATACGAAACCGGAACGCGGCGATCGCGGTCAAGGCACTCGGCAAAGAGGACTACGCGTTTCTGGGCGCCGTGGCCTCAGCGGGGTTCGCGGGCATCCGCAGCGCGCACGGCATCATGTCGCTTGAGATCCGCCCGCTGAACCGCACCATCGTCACGCGGTATGGAAAGCCCGGATTTCCCTCGATGAGCGGCGAGCACATGAAGGTGAAGTACTGCTGGTTCAGCTACGCCGAATCAGCCGCGACCGGTCATGCGCACGGCAAAATCCCCACGTTGATCGAGTTCAGCGGCACGGGCGCCGGGCGCATCATTTTCGACTACGTGCGCGACCTCGTGATCTACACTCCCGACCACTACACCACGTACCAGCTAGTCACGGAGAACGGCGCGCCGTTGCGGACCATGGGGTGACTCATCGGGGGCCGACCACTGGATAGCGTACACCGTTCACCCACCTTCCGCAACTAAATAGTGCCGCCGCAGGCTCCGGCACGTTTCTCTTGACGCCTACAGGAGGCGCGCATACATTTCTGTAGACGCGATAGAAGCCCTCGCAGGAACCCGACCCGTGAACCCACGTCCGCACATCGACGCCCTGCGGGGCTCGCTCGACCTGCTCGTACTCAAGACGCTCTCCCTGGCGCCGATGCACGGGTGGGGGATCAGCCAGCGCGTGCAGCAGATCACGCAGGGAGTGCTCGAGGTGAACCAGGGGTCGCTCTACCCGGCGCTGCAGCGGCTGGAGAAGGATGGCTTCATCACGAGCGAGTGGGGCGTGACGGAGAACAACCGCCGCGCGCGCTACTACCACCTCACCGCCGCCGGCAGCCGCGCGCTCGGCACCGAGCTGGAGAGCTGGCGGAAGTTCGCCGCCGGCCTCGAAGCCGTGCTCCGCACCTCCTGAACGCCCCCGCAAACGCCACCCCCCGGAGCACCCCAAATGAGATGGATCGACGGAATCCGCGCGCGTCTCGCCCTGCTCTTCGGGCGGCGCGCGGCAGAGGAGCGGATGGACGAGGAGATCGGCTTCCACATCGAGATGGAGACGGAGCGGCTCGTGCGCGAGGAGGGGCTGGAGCCGGTGGAGGCGCGGCGGCGCGCGCTGGTGGCGTTCGGCGGAGTGGAGCGGCACAAGGAGGCGTTGCGCGACGGGCGCGGGCTGGCGTGGCTCAGCGGCCTCTCGCTCGACTTCAAGCTCGGCTTCCGGATGCTGGTGAAGTACCCCGGGCTCACGATCGTCGGCGGGCTGGCGATGGCGTTCGCCATCTGGGCCGGCTCCGTCACGTTCGTGATCGTCGGCCAGTTCCTGAACCCGACGCTCCCCCTTCCCGACGCCGACCGCATCGTGCGCATCCGCAACTGGGACGCATCGGCGAACGAGGAGGAGCCGCGCGCGCTGAGCGACTTCCTCGCGTGGCGCGGCGGGCTGCGGTCGGTGACCGATCTCGGCGCCTACCGCGACCTCTCCATCAACCTGATCGCGGGCAGCGAGGCCGGGCGCCCGCTGCGGGCGGCGGAGATCAGTGCGTCGGCGTTCCGCATCGCACCCGAGGCGCCGCTCCTGGGCCGCGCCCTGGTACCGGGCGACGAGCGGACGGGTGCGCCGCCGGTGGCCGTGCTGGGCTACGAGGTGTGGCGGACGCGCTTCGCGGGTGACGCGGGCATCGTGGGGCGTACCGTGCGGCTCGGCGACACGCAGGCGACCGTGGTGGGCGTGATGCCGAAAGGGTTCGCCTTCCCCGTATCGCACGAGCTGTGGACGCCGTTCAAGCCGGACGCCATCGTCCCCGCGCCGCGCGAGGGGCCGGCGATCGAGGTCTTCGGCCGCCTGGCGCCGGGCGTGACCCTGCAGCAGGCGCGGACGGAGCTGGCCGCCATGGGCCGCCGCGCCGCCGCCGAGCGGCCGGATACGCACCGCCACCTGCAGCCGCACCTCACGGGCTACACGGACCCGTTCCCCGTGTCGCAGGCGGACACGGCCCTCATGGGCTCGTTCAACGTGTTCGCCGTGATGCTGCTGATCGTCATCTGCTCCAACGTGGCGCTGCTGCTCTTTGCGCGCGCGGCCGGGCGCGAGTCAGAGCTGGTGGTGCGCAGCGCGCTGGGCGCCAGCCGCGGCCGCATCGTGGCGCAGCTGGTGGCCGAGGCGCTCGTGCTGGGCGCGGTGGCGGCCGTGGTGGGGCTGGCCCTGGCGCAGCTCGCCCTCCGTGACTGGGGCGTCGAGTTCCTGGAGCGCAACCTGGGGCCGCTCCCCTTCTGGTTCGACGTGAACCTGTCGCCCGCGGCCGTGCTCTACGCCTGCGCGCTCACCCTGCTGGGCGCCGCCATCGCCGGGATGGTGCCCGCGCGCAAGATCACGCGCGGCCTGGGCTCGCGCCTCAGGCAGGGCTCGGGCGGGGGCGGCGGGGTGAAGTTCGGAGGGGTGTGGACGGCGGTGATCGTCACGCAGGTCGCGCTCACAGTCGCCTTTCCGGCCGTCACCTTCAAGGTGCAGCGTGAGGCGGTGCGGGTTCGCTCGCTGGAGGCGGGGTTCGCGTCCAACGAGTACCTGAGGGTGCAGCTCGAAACCGAGATGGCCGCGGACACGGCCGCGCGCATCGCCCGATTCGCGGCGGCGGTGGGGACGCTGCGCCAGCGCCTGGAGGCGGAGCCCGGCGTCGCGGGGGTCACCTACGTGGACGTCGTGCCGCACGACTATCACAACGGGCGGCGGATCGAGCTGGACGCCCCTTCCGGCCCCGCGGCGGCGGCCGGCCCGCCGCTGGCCGACCCGCTGGTGCGCACCGCCTCCATCGATCCCGGGTACTTCGACGTGCTGAAGGCGCCGGTGCTGGCCGGCCGCGCGTTCGGAGCCGCCGACCTGGGGCCCGACGCCCACGTGATCATCGTGGACCAGGGGTTCGTCGACCGCATGCTGCAGGGGCGCAGCCCGGTCGGCCGGCACGTGCGCTTCCTGAAGCGCGGCGAGCAGACCCCCGAACCCTCCGCCCCGTGGTACGAGA
>DASVVI010000302.1:0-8683 GCA_036386635.1 Longimicrobium sp. | reverse complement strand
GCCCGAACCATCCGAGCCCCGCGCGCGACGCGAGCTCGCGCTCCAGAACGGGGCCGGCATCGACGTACGCGCGCCCGCCCAGCGGCGTCAGTTCGGCATTCGCCCATTCCTGGAGAGCGATGAGGCGGTCCTTGAGGAGTTCGTGGTAGTCGTCGTTGCGTGCATAGCGCGCCACGATCCCGCGCGACGGGTCCGGCTCCCCGTCATCCTCGCCGTGGTACCCGATTGCCACGACCACTGCCGAGCGCGCGCCGGGCACGAGCACGGCGGGATCGGCGCGCTTGGCGACGGCGTCTTCGCGGGCGAGGTACGCCATCTCGCCGTGCATCCCCTCCGCCAGCCACTCACCGTACGCCTGCGCGTGCCCTGACGGCTGCACGGGCGCGACGCCGACCGCCTCGAACCCCAGCTCCAGGGCTCGGGCGCGAATGCGGTCGGTAAGCTCGGCGGGAGAAATCGGCGTCTGGAGCATGCGCCTGCTACACCGGTTGCGGGCGCGCGTGCCGGTGCGGGGTATCTAACAGCATGGCCTCACGCAGAGGCGCAGAGACGCAGGAGAGGAACAACAAGGAGAGGAGGATGAAGAGGATCAACGAGATCACGCACGAGATCATCGATGGGGCGTACGGGATACATACTCAGATTGGGCCGGGGCTGCTGGAGAGCGTGTATGAAGCGGTACTCGCACGTGTCCTGGAGCGTCGTGGCCTATCGGTTCAGCGTCAGGTTCCCGTAGCCTTCAACTACCGGGGAATTCACATCGAGGAAAGTTTCAGAGCGGATCTTGTGGTAGACGGACAGGTAATCGTCGAGTTGAAGTCGGTGGAGAGGCTGGCACCTGTCCACGCCAAACAAGTTCTCACCTACCTCAGGCTGATGGACCTGCGCGTCGGCTTGCTAATCAACTTCGGAGCGCCAACCCTCAAAGAAGGACTTCGCAGAGTCGCCAACGCCTACGTACCACCCCCGCCCTCTCTCTGATCCTCTCCCTGCGTCTCTGCGCCTCTGCGTGAGATAGCAGTTCGCCGTCCTTGACGCCGCTCCGGTGCATGCCGCACCTTCCGCGCTCCTCGACCACCTGGAGCACCGGACGATGCCAGACCAACACGCCCCGCACCCCGAGCTCGCCACCCAATGGCGCCGCGAGTTCCCGATCCTGCAGACCCACACCTACATGAACTCGTGCTCCCTCGGCGCGCTCTCCCGGCGCTCGATGGGGTACCTGGGCGAATACCAGGCGCTCTGGAACAGCATGGGCGCCTCAGCGTGGTACGAGCTGTGGCTGGGAAGGATCGCCGAGCTGCGCGGCCACGTCGCGCGCATGTGGAACGCGCGGGAGAACGAGATCGCGCTCACCCCCAGCGTCTCCGCCGCGCTCTCGTCGGTGGCGTCGACCATCGACTACACGAAGCGCAACCGCGTGGTCGTCTCGGACCTGGACTTCCCCACCCTCGTCTACCAGTGGCTCGCGCGCCCTGACGTTGAGGTGGTGCGCGTGCCCAGCGACGACGGCATTGGCGTGCCGCCCGAGCGCTGGGCGGAGTACATCGACGAGCGCACCGCCATCGTCGCCACCAGCCACGTCTTCTATGGCACAGGATACGTGCAGGAGCTGGAGCCGATCGCGCGCGCGGCGCGCGGGGCCGGCGCGCTCTTCCTGGTGGATGGCTACCAGGCCGTGGGCCAGATCCCCGTGGACCCGCGCGCCAGCGGGGCGGACGTGTACGTGGCCGGGCCCCTCAAGTGGCTCCTAGGCGGCCCCGGGCTGGCGTACCTCTGGGTGCGCGAGGAGCGCATTGCCGAGATGCGCCCGACCGTAACCTCGTGGTTCGGCGCGCGTGACCAGTTCTCCTTTCGCGTGGACGAGTACGAGCCGCGCGAGGACGCCGGGCGCTTCTCCCTCGGCACCCCCGCCGTGCCCACGGTCTACACGGCGCTGGGCGGGATGGAGATCTTCAAGGAAGCCGGGGAGCGTGCCGTCTACGAGCGCATTGCCGGGCTCACGGCGCACCTCGTGGGGCTGCTCGGGGATGCGGGGTTCGAACTGCGCATCGCGGACGAGGCGCACCGCTCAGGGATCGTGCTCCTGAAGCACGACGACGCGGCCGGCGCCGTCGCCCGGCTGGCGAAGCAGGGGATCGTGGTGGACCACCGCGCCGGCTACGTGCGCGTCTCGCCGCACTTCTACAACACCGAAGCGGAGAACGAGCTCACCGTCCGCGCGCTCCTGGAGGGGTGACGTTCCCGGACGGGAACGGGGCATGTTCCGAAACGGGAACGCATTCCCGATTGACGACGTGCCCCGCAGGGTGTAAGTTATTGCACCAACACAATTTGCACTGCTCGCCGGGGATGGCATATCGGTTGCCCTAGTGGCTGCCGGAACACGGAGCCGGCCGCGAATCGCGGAGCCCGCCCGATCCTGCGCCACCCCAAACCCCTCCTGGAGACCACATGAAGAAGTTCGCGATCGTTCTCGGTGCCGCTGCCCTGCTTGCCCTTCCGTCGCTCGCCTCCGCGCAGAGCACTGCCACCGGCTCCATCGCCGCCACGGCCACCGTCGCCACGGTGCTGGACTTCGGCACCTCGTCCGGGATGAACTTCGGCATCGTGACGCCGGGCACCACGTCGAGCGCAGTCAGCGGCTACATCCCGTTCACCCGCAACGTCGGCGTGAGCTTCACCCTGCCGGACGGGGCGACCACCGGGCGCCTGACCCGCGCGGGCGGCACCGAGACCCTGCAGCCCGCCTTCAGCGCCTGCGGCGTCGGCACCACCAACAGCGCCATCACCAGCGCCTTCTCGGCTTGCGGCGGCACGGGCCTCACCTCGGCGAGCGTGGTCGGCACCCTGACGGCGCCGACGGCCGGCCCCACCAGCGAGTTCGTGATCTTCACCGGCACCGTGGCGGTTCCGACGGCGGCCGTTCCGGGGACGTACACCGGCACCATCAAGATCACGGCGACGGCCAACTGAGCCGCATGGAATCAGCGCGAGACGTGAGGGGGATGCGGGCGGCCGCAAGGACGGCGCTCCTCCTCGCGCTCGCGGGGTGTTTAAGCGGGGGCGGGGCATACGCCCAGGCCCCCGCGAGTGTCGGGGTGGATGCGGTTCCGGTGCAGGGGCTGTCTTTCGGGCCGCTGATTCCGGGAGTGTCGGAGGCGATCCCGGTGACGGATGCCGGACGCCGGGCGGAGATCGTGCTGAACGGGCACGGCACGCTGGACGTGACGCTGGTGCTCCCCACGGCGATGGTCTCGCCCGCGGGCGCGCGGCTTCCGCTTCTCTTCACCGCGCGCGACGGGGCGCTGATGAGGAACGTCTCGGCCTCGCTCCTCCCCGTGGACCCGCTGAGCACGATGCGGGTGAGGCTGGACGCGTCGCAGGGCCCCGCCCGCCTCCTTCTGGGAGGCACCGCGCGCCCCTCGCGGGAGCAGCCGGCGGGAAGCTACACCGCCACCATCCTGGTGGTGATCACCAATCCTGGAACGTGATGTGCGCTCCGGGAGCAGAACCGCGGGAGATGCGATGACCATGCCCAAGATCCCCTCCTTCGCCGCCCGTGTGGCGCTCCTGCTGCTGGCGCTGTGCGCCGGCACGGCGAGCCGCGCCGCGGCGGTGACGGTGAGCCCCACGGCCCTCTTCATCGACTCGCGCAGCCCCACGGCCATGCTGGTGCTCTTCAACGCCGGCACCGCGCCCGAGGAGATCGAGATCGGCTTCGCCTTCGGCTATCCCACGACGGATGCGCAGGGGCGGACCAACACGATCCTCACCGACTCCGCGCCGGCGGGCGATCCCTCCATCCTCCCCTACGTGCGCGCCTTTCCGCGGCGCCTGACGCTCGCCCCCGGGCAGCGGCAGACGGTCCGCGTGCTGGTGCAGGCGCCGGCGGGGATGGCCGAGGGCGAGTACTGGGGCCGCGTGGTGGTGCGCTCGCGCGGGGGCACGCCCCCCATTGAGCAGAACAACGGCGCCGTGCGCATGCAGCTCAACGTGGAGACCGCGGTCGCGACGGCCGTCCTCTTCCGCAAGGGCACCGTCACCACCGGCCTGGCGGTGAACGGCAGCGTGGCGCGGCTCACTCCGGCTGCCGTGGAGGCGGAGTTCGACGTGCGCCGTACCGGCAGCGCCGTCTTCCTGGGCCACCTGCGCGCCGAAGTCGTGACCGCGGATGGGCGGGTGGTGGGGCGGATGGAGGACGAGATGGCCGTCTACCGCGCCCTGCGCCTGCGGTACACCATCCCGCTGGCGGCCGGCGCGCCGCGCACGGGGCTCACGGTGAGGTACACCTTCGACACCGAGCGACCCGACCTTCCCGCGCCGGGCGCCGTCAAGGCCGCGCCCGTCTCGGGCACCGCAACCGTACAGGGCTGATGATCCGCATCCGCTTCTTCCTGACGCTCGCCATAGGGGCCGCGCTCTGCGCCGCCCCCGTGCGCGCACAGGAAAAGCCGATGTCCTCTTCCGGCATCGCCGCGATGGCGGAGGTGCCGTACCCGCCGCTCACGGCCACGGGAATGCGCCCGGTGCTGTTCGGCAACGTCACCCCCGGCACGCCTGAGATCGTCCTTCCCGGCTACGGGGCGGGCAGCATGTCTGGCGAGTGGCGGATGACGGGCGTGGCGCGCGCGCGTACCATCGACATCTCCTTTGTCCTGCCGACGACGCTGAACGCCGCGGGCGGCCGCACGATGCCCATCTCGTTCAACGGCAACTACGCCGGGCTGTGCGAGATCGACGACGCGGCGCAGACGTGCGTGCCGGCGTCCTGGGTCACCTGGAACCCGGTGACCACGCCCAGCTTCCGCGACACGCCCCAGCGCTACAAGCCGGGACGGCCGAAGTACGAGTACGACCACTACTCAGTGTACATGGGCGGCCGGGTCGCTCCCCCCGTGAGCCAGCCGGCGGGCAACTACTCGGGGACGATCACCATCCAGCTGGTGATCAACTGAGCCGGGGTCCCGCTCCGTGAGCGCCATCCGCGCGCTGCTCTGCGCCCTTGCCGTGCTCGTCGCGGGCGCCCCTCTCGCCGCGCAGGATACACCGCCCGGCTACGAGCAGGGGATCTACGACCTTCGCGTCGGCTCCCTGAACCCACTCAGCGTCCCCGTGCTCCTCGATGAGCGCGGGGCCGTCCTCGTTCCGCTCCGGCCCCTGCTGGAGCTGTCGGGCGCCCCCTTTCGCGTGGTGCCGGACAGCGGGCTCGCCGTCGTCTCGCGGCCGCGCGGGGCCGGGCAGGCGGTGCTGGACGTGCGCGCAGGCACGCTCACCGCCGCCACGCACGTGACGCTCGCCCCCACCGACGCGCTGGTGTGGGCGAGCGACGTGTACGCCACCGTCGCGCGCGCCGCGCAGCTGCTGGAGGCCGAGGCCGCCACCGACGCGGCGGAGCTGACGGTGCGCTTCACCCGCGCCGTTCCCTTTCCGGCACAGGAGCGCGGCGAGGCGGAGGCCAGGCGCCAGTTCGAGAGCGGGCAGGGGCGCGACGGGCCCGCCGTGGACCCGCGCTCCGTCCCCTTCCGGCCGCGCACCGGGGGGGCGGTGCTGGAGTGGGGTGTGTCGACCTCCACCCCCGACCTTGGTGTGCCCGACGCCGGGTCGGCCGTCGTGGGGCTGGGCGTGTACGGCGGGATGCTGCAGGTGGGGGCCGCCGTCTCCAACCCCGGCGGCGGCCTGCCCGTGCGCACCGACCCCACGGCGCGCTTCCGCCGCGTCTTTCCGCTCAACCGCTGGCTTCGGCAGCTGCAGCTGGGCGACGTGGCGACGGAGAACCTGCGCGTGCGGGCGGTGCGCGGCGTCACCATCACCAACGCGCCGTTCATCCGCGATCCGCTCTTCGGCTCCGTCCAGTACGATCCGTCGCTCCCTGCCGGGTGGGACTACGAGGTCTACCAGGACGGCCGCCTCCTGGGCTTCTCGCACGGCGCTGAGCGGGGGCCCGTGTCCATCCCGCTGGGCTACGGAAGCACGCCGGTGCGCGTGCGGCTGTACGGGCCGGCCGGCGAGCAGGTGGAGTCCGAGCTGGTGTACCTCGTCCCCGTGACGCAGCTCCCGGCCGGGCGCTGGCAGTACGCCGTGGGCGGTGGCGCCTGCGTGCGCGACCCGGACTGCCGCCAGATGGGATACGTGGACGTGCGCCACGGCCTTTCGCGCGCCCTCACCCTCTTCGCCGGCGCCGACGCGCTGGCCGGCGACGAGTCGCGCGTGCGTCCGTACGGGGGCGCCAGCCTCGCGGGCGGGTCCGCGTGGGCGGCGCAGGTGGAGGCGATGGCGGGCGCCTTCATCCAGGGTGCGCTGCAGAACTTTGGCAGCGGCCCCGTGTCCGGCACGCTGAGCGGCGGGGTGACCTTTCCGGAGCTGGACGGGCGCTCGCTGGCGGGTCCGGGCGGCGCCGCGCCCGTTCCGGGAACGGGCACGCGCTGGAACGTGGACGCCAGCGCCGGGATCAGGACGCCGCGCGCCGGGCGCCGCATCGGGGTCACGGGGCGCGTGGAGGGCGGCAGCGGCACGGGGCTGGACCATGCGCGCGGATCGGTGCTGGGCACGCTGCGCGGCGTGATCCTGGAAGCCGCCGTGGAGCACGTCGCCTCGCCCGTCCTGGGGACGTCGGACGTCGGCTCGCTGCGCGGCACCTTTCCGCTGCACGCCCTCAGCAGCCGCCTTCCCAGCGGCACGCTGATCACCGCGGAGGCCGGCGCCGGGGCGGGCGGGTTGCAGCGCGGCGAGCTGGGCGTGTACGCGCAGGTGCGTTCCCTGGTGGTGAACGCCGTCGGCCGCTGGGATGCGCGCATCTCGTCGCCCTCGCTCGTGATCGGCACGTCGTTGCGCTTCGGCTACGGGCGCGCGCAGGCGAGGCTGGGATCGCAGGGCGGTCAGCTGACGGGCGGCACCACGGTGAGCGGTGCGCTGGCGTTCTCCGGCGGCGCCGGCATCGCTCCCCTGCCCTACGGCGGGATGGGCCAATCCGGGCTGCACGGCGTCGTCTTCCACGACCTCGACGGCAACGGCTCACTCGATCCGGGTGACGAGCCGGTGCCGGACGCGCGTGTCTTCGTGGGCGGGGCGCTGGTGAAGACGGACGCCGCCGGCCGCTACGCCATCTGGTCCGTGCTCCCCTACGAGATCGCCAGCGTGCGCGTGGACACGATCGGCCTGAACGATCCCTCGTGGGTCCCCATGCGCGACATCGTGCTCCTGCGCCCCTCTCCGCACCTGTTCACGCGCGTGGACCTCGCCCTGGCGCCCACGCGCGAGCTGGCCGGCGCGCTGGTCCCCGGGCCCGGTGTCGCGACGGCCAGCGGCATCACGGTCGAGATCCTGGGCGCGGACGGGGCGGTGTCACAGCGCGTCCTGACCTTCAGCGACGGCAGCTTTTACATCGGCCGCATCCGTCCGGGCCAGTACCAGGCGCGCGTGTCGGAGTCCTCGCTCCGCGCCCTCGGCGCCCGCGCCGCCCCCGCCACCGTCACCTTCACCGTCCCCGCCTCCGGCACCGACCCGCTGGTGGAGATCCCCGCAATCCGGCTGGTGCGCGCGCAGTAGGTCCCACAACCCGCACCGCATCTGTAGGGGCGCGATTCATCGCGCCCGTGCCCGACCGCGCACCACAGCCCGCCCTTTACACCAGAACTTCGTAGGGGCAGACCGACGTGTCTGCCCGCCCTCGCCCCGGCGTCGAAGCCCGCCTCAATCGCACCGACCGATGCGCGTCTTGGTGGACGGCGTAAGATGGCGCCGGGAGCGAGGATCGGGGCACGCGGAGGAGGGCGGACACGCAGGTCCGCCCCTACGGATTTCGGTGTACGGGGACGGGCGCCGGAGCGGCGCTGGACACGGGCGCGACGAATCGCGCCCCTACAGGGCATCGCGCCGAAGCACGCGAACTCCCCCTCCCCCAGGCAGTTTTGGGGGAGGGGGATGCGTCGCGGAGCGACGCTGGGGGAGAGGGCCCACCGCATCCCCCACCCGGATCTCGCCGCCCTCCACGATCGTCGCGCGCAGGCCGCCGCGGTTCGCGAGGTCGCGCATGACGCCGCGGTAGGTGAAGCGCTGCAGCCGGATGCACGGATCGCAGCGCTCCACGCCACGCAGAACCACGTTCCCGATCCGGAACATCTGCCCTACGAGCGCGTTCAGATCCACCCCGCGCGTGACGATGTTGCGCCGCGTGTCGGCCGCGGAGAAGTCGCGGCCGGTGGCGCGCACGCCTTCCACCGCCTCCGCCTCCACCAGCGTGACCTCGCACACGGCGGCGTAGCGGGTCGGCGGCGCGCCCAGGTAGCGGTCCCCCAGGAGCCCCTGCCCCGCCACCGCCGTCGCGGACTCGACCGGCGTGCGGGGCTCGCCGCGCGCGGTCGCGAGGAAGATGGCCTCGACGGTCCCGCTCACGGAGACCCAGGCGGGAGCGGGGTGCGCCAGCCTGGCTCGGGCGGATCGGGGAAAAGCCGGCCCACAAATGGATACCACGCGAGGTCTCCATCCTTGGCGCGGAAGGCAGCGCCGACCGGCAGGATGAGCCAGGCCGCGACTATGACGGCGGCGACGAGGTACAAGACCACCGCTACGAGCAGGGGGACAGGGATGATTACGGCCGCGCCGGCGGAGGCCACCAGATACCCGAGCATACCGGCTGACTGGAAGACGAGCGCGCGGGAGCCGTGCGAGCGGAGAAAGCCGC
>DASVVI010000301.1:0-5502 GCA_036386635.1 Longimicrobium sp. | reverse complement strand
GAGGGAGACCCGCAGGCCGGCGAGGGGGCGGCCGGAGGCTTCGTCCACCACCCTCACCACCGTGGTGTAGTGCGTCATCGTCATCCTTGGCTGTGAACGGGCGGGGTGCCCGGTTGGGCCAGGAAGCTACGCCCCGGCGGGGGCGCGTCAACGCCTACTCCACCCTGAACTCGCTGCTGGCGACGCCGCGGAACTCCCCGCTGGCCGAGGTGAGCGATACGAAGGCCACCACGCGGTACAACCCCGCCTCACGCACACTGACGGTGAACGGCTGTCCCGAGCGCGCCTCCACCTCGATGGGGATCGCCGGATAGATCGCGGGACAGATGGCCTCGCCCGCGTTCTCCCATTCACCCCCGGCGCGGCGCTCGATCGTCACCGACGGCCGGTCGCCGCAGGCACGCACGTAGACGCTGCTCGCCCGGTCGTTGAGCACCTGGAGCGGCACCGTGGCATCGCCGGTAGCCGGGTCGCGCCGCACCGGACTCACCTCGGCTGCCACCCACAGCAGCGGCGGATCGAACAGCAGATCGTCGCTCTTCTGGCAGGCGGCGAGAAGAACGATCAGGGGAGCGAGAAAGCGGAGTCGCATGGTCGTCGAGAGCTGGGTGAGTCGATTAGTGCGCCCGAACAACGCCCCTCCCGCTTTCGGTGTGACATTGCCTCGCGCGGAGACGCGGAGCCGCAGAAAGAACAGCAAGAAAAGCTGTTCTCCGCGGCTTGCGGTTCCCTCCGCGTCTCCGCGTGAGGCTGTTCTTTTACGCCAGGTGCGGATACGCCGACAGCGTAAGGAACGGGATGAACTCGTTCCCGAGCACCAACTCGTCCAGGAGCGTGCAAGCGGTCGCCAGCTCGGGCGTGCTCACGCCGGACTCGCGCAGCCGCTCCATCTCCTCGTTGCGGATGCGGGTGTACACGTCCGGCGTCATCGCGCCGTCGTCGTCCAGCGGCGAGCGTTGGCGGATCCACTGCCAGAGCTGCGCGCGCGAGATCTCGGCGGTGGCGGCGTCCTCCATCAGATTGTTGATGGCCACCGCGCCGTTGCCGCGCAGCCACGCCTCCACGTACTGAAGCGCCACGCTCACGTTCAGCCGCACCCCCGCCTCGGTGACGTGCCCGTCCGGGATGCCGGTGTTCAGCAGGTCGCGGGGCTGAACGTTCGCGTCGCCCTGCTTCTCCTTCTGGTTGGGCCGCTCGCCCAGCACGCGGTCGAACTCCGCGCGGGCGATCGGCACCAGGTCCGGGTGCGCCACCCAGGTGCCGTCGAAGCCCTGCCCCGCCTCGCGCGCCTTGTCCTCCGTCACCTTGCCCATCGCCACGCGGTTCACCTCCGGGTCGCGGCGGCTGGGGATGAAGGCCGCCATCCCGCCCATGGCGTGCGCGCCGCGGCGGTGGCACGTCTTCACCAGGAGCTCGGCGTAGCACTTCATGAAGGGAACGGTCATGGTGACCTGCACCCGGTCCGGCAGCACGAAGTCGGCGCGCTTCCTGAACTTCTTGATGACGCTGAAGATGTAGTCCCACCGCCCCGCGTTGAGCCCCGCGGCGTGGTCGCGCAGCTCGTACAGGATCTCGTCCATCTCGAACGCGGCCAGGATCGTCTCGATGAGCACCGTGGCGCGGATCGTCCCGTGCGGAATGCCGAGCTGCTCCTGCGCAAAGGTGAAGACGTCGTTCCAGAGCCGCGCCTCGCGGTGCCCTTCCAGCTTGGGGAGGTAGAAGTACGGCCCCGAGCCCCGCTCCAGCAGCTCCTTCGCGTTGTGGAAGAAGTACATCCCGAAGTCGAAGAGCGAGGCGGACACCGGCTCGCCGTCCACCTGCACGTGCCGCTCGCTGAGGTGCCACCCGCGCGCGCGCACGATGAGCACCGCCAGCTTCTCGCCCAGCCGGTACTCCTTGCCGCCGCTGGCGAAGGTGAGGGTGCGGCGCACGGCGTCCTGCATGTTGGCTTGTCCCTCCACCACGTTCTTCCAGGTGGGGGAGAGGGCGTCCTCGAAGTCGGCCATGAAGCACGACGCGCCCGAGTTGAGGGCGTTGATGACCATCTTGGCGTCGGTGGGCCCGGTGATCTCCACGCGCCGGTCCTGCAGGTCGGCGGGGGTGGGCCCCACGCGCCAGTCGCCCTCGCGCACCGACGCCGTCTCCTCGAGGAAGACGGGCTCCACGCCAGCATCCAGCTCCGCCTGGCGGGCGTCGCGGGCGCGCAGCAGCTCCTCGCGCACGGGGTTGAAGCGGCGGTGGAGCGCCGCGACGAACTCCAGCGCCTCGGGAGTGAGCACGCGCGCGCTCGCCGAAGTGTCCTCGCCTATCACCCGCACGCCCTTCGTTCCCTGCGCAGCCACCGTAGACATGCCTCGTTCCTCCCGCGGGGGGTGATCGGATCAGCGCAGGGCGCCCACGCAATCATACTGCCGCTGGCCCAGCGCCGCGAACGAGAAGCGCATGGAGAGAGCCGCGGGCTCGCTTTTCCAATCCAATGCCGCCAGATTGGAATGGCGAATTGCTACACGTGCTGGCGGTAGAAGGGCGGTACACTTACGCCGGGAGGTGTACAGAGGGTACCCGGCATGAACCAACTCGGGGATACATTTACGGACACCGGCACCACACGAAAGTGCACGCGAAAACCTCTCCGGAGCGCATTCGAACCCGCGATTTCTTTGGGACTTGCCGTGCGCCGCGCGACGATGTATTCTGCTTCCGGAGAGAGGCTCAGGGCCGGAAAAGACTATGGCGTGCCTTGGGTTTGAGCGTTAGCATACCAACGCTCCGACCGCCCCGCACACGGCACCCCATCCCTCCGCAGAGCCACTCTATGCGATCCAAGCGGATGACACCCCCCGTTCGCCGCACCACGCGTCGCTGGCGGACGCCACCCGCCATTACCCACGGCGGCGAAGCGTTCGAAGGCGTGGGGGTGCTCGAAGAGATCAAGGACCCACTTGGGGCGCTGCTGTGGCAGGTCGTGCGCGACGTGTACCTCTGGGGATCGCTTCCGCCCGACGAGCGCGGCGAAGTCTTCGTCCCCGGGGCCGACGGGGCGCTCCTGGCGATGCTCCGCGACGCGGAAGTGGAGGTGCAGCTCGAGACGCCGCTCATGGGGCTGGTGAGGCTGGTGGGCGCGCCGGGGACGGCGCGGCCGGAGTCGGTGGCCATGGCGTGCCAGCACGTCGCCGCCTGGGCCGATGGCAACGGCTACTCCGCCACCTCCATCGCCTTCGCGCAGGCCGCCGCGGCCGCCATCCCCACGGACGCGTCGGCGGCGTACGCGGTGGGGCGCCTGGCCCGCCGCCGCGCGGAGTACGCCCGCGCCGAGACGTGGTTCAGGCGCGCCATCGCCCTGGCGCGGCAGAGCGGAGACTGGACGTCGTACGCGCTGGCCTTCTCCGGGCTGGGGAACCTGTACGTGCACCGCGGCAACTACCCGGCGGCGCGCCGCTTCCACATCCGCGCGCTGCGGGCGGCCCGGCGCCACTCGCTCCGGCAGATCCAGGGCGGCGCGCTCCACGACCTCTTCGTAATCGCGGCGGGGGGCGGCAACGCGGGGGAGGCCGAGAAGCTGGCGCGCGCGGCGTTCGAGGCGTACGGGGCCGATCACCCGCGCCTCCCCGTGCTGGCGCACGACATCGCCTACCTGTGGGTGGAGCAGGGGCACTTCGGGCCGGCGCTCACCGTGTTCGAGGCGCTCCTCCCCCACCTGCGGCGGCACGAGGACCGGATGGTGGGGCTCGCCAACATCGTGCGCGCCGCCGCCGGCGCGGGCGACCGGCGCCGCTTCGACGAGGCGTGGGACGAGGTGTGGGACGGGCTCGCCCGCAACGAGCACACTGAGAACGCCGCCCAGGTGCTCCTTGAGCTGGCCCACGGCGCCGCCCACGCCGGCGAGTTCGAACGGGCCGAGCGCGCCGCCGACCGCTCCGCCCGCGCGGCCCGGGAGCGCGGCGAGGCCAAGGTGCTCCTGAGCGCCGAGGCGGTGGTGGAGTCGGCCCGGCGCTCGCGCGCGGCCCGCACCCGCACCGAGTCCCCGGCCCGCGCCGCCGTCCACGAGGAGTCGGACGCATTCGCCGCCGACCTCGCGCGCTCGCTGCACGCATCGCTGGTGTCCCGCTGAACCCCTTCGCCCTTCACCCGGCCTGTGCCCCATGAAGATCGCCGCCCGTCCACTGCTGGTGCTGCACAGCGACGAGAGTTTCCGCGAGCGCGTCCGCAAGGTCGCGGGGAAGGAGTACACCTTCCAGTCGGTCCCCGACTGGCCGTCGCTGGAGGACGCGGTGCGCGATTCTCCGCCCTCCGCCCTGGTGGTGGTGAACCCGTACGAGGAGGCGCAGGGACAGCGCGCCCTCTCGCCCGCGCTCAAGAACCTCCTGGTGGAGTTCCCCTCCATGCCGGTCTTCGCCGCGCTGGAGGTGAGGGCGGACCGGGTGGAGGACCTGCGCACGCTGGGGAAGTGGGGGGTGGTGCAGGTGATCTCCATCGCCCACGACGACACGCCGGACGCGCTGGTGCACCGCTTCCGCGCCTCGCAGGGCCGCCCGCTCAAGGCGCTGCTCGAGCAGGTGCTGCCGGCCGACACGCCCGGCCGTGCCCGCGCCATCGTGGACGCGGCGGCCGAGGTGGTGGCGGTGGGGGGACATGGCCGCGACCTGGCCCGGCAGCTCCACCTCTCGCGCCGCACCCTCCTCCGCTGGTGCGAGCGCGCGGAGCTCCCGCCCCCGCGCAAGCTGCTGGCGTGGATGCGCATCCTGCTGGCCGCCGAGCTGCTGGACGACCCGGGCCGCACGGTGCTCTCGGTGGCTCACGCCTGCGGCTACTCGTCGGATAGCGGCCTGCGCCGCGTGACGCAGAAGTTCGTGGGCGCCAGCCCCACCGAGCTGCGCCGCCGCGGAGCGTTTGCGCGCTCGTCGAAGGTCTTCGTGGAGGTGCTGGCCCGCTATCGTTCGGGGCAGGTCCCGACCTGAGGGGGGCGGGCCCCCTCCCCCGCTCGTCGACTCGCGGCCCCTCCCCCAAAACAGCCTGGGGGAGGGGCGTTGCGCATGGATCTGTGCGCGTCGGTTCCCCCTCTCCCCGGCCCTCTCCCCCGCAAGCGGGGGAAAGGGTGCACTCCGTTCGCGCCATCGTTGCAGTCGTGGCGCGATTCTTCGCGCCAGTGCCCTGTTCCGCACCGGCGCCCCTCTGTCTACCCCGATCTGGTAGGGGCGGACCTGCGTGTCCGCCCACCCTCGCCCCCACCCCATTTTCCCGCCCACGCACGCCGATCCCCGTAGGGGCTGCCCCACGTGGCTGCCCGTGGTCCGCCCTACGCCGAACCCCGCTTCCACGCACCGATCGGTCAAACACCAACGGCCGCGCTCGTCCCGCATCCTGCGCGGCACGAGCCGGCTTCAGCCGCCTTCGCGTGGTTCCAGCCGGGGGCTTCAGCCCCCGGCGATCCGGCGCGAATCCATCCCCCTCGGAGCCTGCGAAGGCAGGCTTCCCGCCGTTGTTGCAGCGGTTTCAACCGCC
>DASVVI010000300.1:0-5163 GCA_036386635.1 Longimicrobium sp. | reverse complement strand
CGGCGTACGGCGTGGGGATCTCGCTGGGCGTCACCATCATCTACCTCCTTCTCTTCCGCGTGGGGAAGGCCATGGGCAGCAGCGGCGCCGTGGACCCGGTGTACGCGGCCTGGGCGCCCAACGTGCTGTTCCTGGTGGCGGGGATGGTGCTGATGCTGCGGGTGCGGACGTAGCCCTCACCCCGGGCCCCTCCCCCGCTCGTTCCTCGCGGCCCCTCCCCCAAACTGCGGGGGAGGGGCGTTGGGCGTGCATTGGTGCGCGGATGCTGGCGGCGGCGCGCGGGATGGCACGGGCAGCCACATGGGGCGGCCCCTACGGATTTGGGTGCGATGGGCGAGGGTCGCGGTGCGGCGAGGGTGGGCAGACACGTGGGTCTGCCCCTACAGGTTCGGTGCGGAGGACGGGCGGCGGTGCGCGGCAGGGCACGGGCGCGATGAATCGCGCCCCTACGGAATCTGTGCGGGCGAGAGGGCAGTTCTCCCCCTCCCCCGCCCTGCGCCCCCGCAGGCGGGGGAGGGGGCCGGGGGGAGGGGGCCCTCTGCGCGGCGCAAACCCTAGTGGGACGGCACCAAGCCCCCTCTCTCGATAACAGAGGGCGGAGCCCTCTCCTGTTATCGGGAGAGGGGGCAGGCGAGTGTAACGAGCCGGGGGTGAGGGCCCCTCAGCGCTTCAACCCATAATACGCAACCATCTTGTACACCAGCTTGGCCGCCACGAAGTCCGGCGCCGCGTTGCCGCCGATGGGGGCGAGCTCGACGACGTCGGCGCCGACGACGTTCTTTTCGGTGAAGACGCGGCGGAGGAGCTTCATGGTGGGGTACCAGGTCATGCCGCCGGGCTCGGGGGTGCCGGTGGCGGGCATCAGCGAGGGGTCGAAGTAGTCCACGTCGAAGGTGATGTAGACGTCGTCGCCCAGCGCGTCCATGGCGCGGCCGATCCACTCCTCGTTGTCCCACATCTCCTCGGCGAAGATGGTGGTGATGGCGGGGGCGCGCTCCCGCATCAGCGCCCGCTCCTCGCTGGTGATGGCGCGGATGCCGACCTGCACCAGGTCCGCGTCGTCGATGCAGCGCGCCATCACGGCGGCGTGCGAGTAGGGCGACCCCTCGTACTCCATGCGCAGGTCGCCGTGCGCGTCGAACTGGAGGACGGAGAGGCGGCGGCCCTGGAGACGCGCGGCGTTGGCCAGCACCGGGGCGCTGGAGATCGAGTGCTCGCCCCCCAGCCCGATCACCAGCCGGTCGCCGGCGGCCGCGAGGATGGTGTCGTACGCCTCGCGCAGCTCGCGGACGGCGGCTTCGGGGCCGGCCGAGCTCAGGTGGATCGCGGGAAGGGTGCAGACTCCGACCGCGGGGCCGGGCTCGCCGTCCAGCTCCTGGTCGTACAGCTCGATGTAGCGCGACGCCTCCAGGATGGCGGCGGGGCCCAGCTTGGTGCCCCCCTGGTACGACACGGTGGCCTCATAGGGGATCGGCAGGATCACCACGCCCGCGTTCTCCCAACCCGCGGCGTCGCCCTCCAGGCCCAGGAAGTTGCGGGGAAGCTCCCAGGGGAGGTCCTTCAGCGAATCGGGAAGCTGGCTGCTCATATCGGGTCCGGCGCTCGGGTTCGATGGAATCGGCGGGGCAAAAGAACGGGTGCGCCCCCGTGCGTCAACTGCACGAAGGGGAGGCCGCGTCGAGATGCGGCCTCCCCTCTTCCATTCTCCGTGCGTGAGACTTCCGTCAGGCTACCACGCCGGGCAGGTGAGCCCCGTGTAAGATAGCGTGACGCCCTGCTCCTGGCACCCGGCGCAGAGGCCGTGGATCTCCAGGCGGTGGCGGGAGGGGGCGAAGCCGTGCTCGCGCGAGACGGCGTCCTTGATGCGCAGCAGCTC
Source organism: Longimicrobium sp. (assembly GCA_036386635.1). Lineage (GTDB taxonomy): Bacteria > Gemmatimonadota > Gemmatimonadetes > Longimicrobiales > Longimicrobiaceae > Longimicrobium. The sequence continues at coordinate 3,287 of DASVVI010000300.1, read as the reverse complement.
CGGGCTGCGGAACTCCGTCACCTTGCGGCAGTGGGTGCACACCAGGTGGTCGTGCACCGGCTGGTTGCCGAAAAGGTGCTCGTAGCGCTTGAAGCCGTCGCCGAAGTCGTGGTCCTCCACCAGGCCGCTCCGCACCAGGATCTCCATGGTGCGGTAGATGGTGGCCTTGCCGATCCGCTCGCCCCGCTCCCGCAGGCGCGCCTCGATCTCCTCGACCGAGAGGTGCTCGGTGGTGCTGAACACCACGTCGGCCACCACCTCGCGCTGCTGCGTCACCGGGAGCCCCTGCTGCTTCAGGTAGCGCCGGAAGAGGTGGAGGTACGGCGAGGCCGCCGGGGGTGAATCGAGGGTCGCTACCGACATGCTGGGCTCCTTGCGGGAAAGCTCGCCGACTTCACGGCGCCCCAACGATAATCATTCTTGTTAGCGGGGGTCAAGCATCCCGGCGAGCTCGGCCAGCAGACGGGCCCATGCGGCGGGGTCGCCGCCCACGTCGCGCACCTCGGGCGTCTCGGTGCCGCCGCCCAGCCGGCGCACCATGCCGTCTACGATGCGGTCCAGCCGGTCCGGGGGAACGGTGCCCTCTTCCTGGCGCGTGTCCACGCGGCGCGTCTTGCCGCCCTTGAGCGCCTCGGCTTCGTACGTGAGCGTGTGAAGGGTGCGGCGCTGTCCCCGCGCGTCCGGCTCGGCGAAGAGGGCGAGGACGGCCAGCCCGCTCTCCCGCGCGCCGAGCGGGCGCGGCGGGAAGATCCACACCTGGTCCACCTGCTCGGGCGGTGTCTGCTCCGCCGCGGCGGCCAGGGCGGCGGCGAGGTGGGGGTTGGGCGAAAGCAATGGGCGCGTCAGGCGGGCTGCCGCGAGGCGACCTCGATCTCCACGTAGTGGCGCAGCACGTGGAGGAAGTCCTGCGCGTTGGTGATGACGCCGAACGCCTGGTGGGTGCCCCGGTCCTTGAGCTTGGAGACCACGAACTCCGACGAGTCCACGCAGATGGTGGTGATCGCCCGCACCTCGCCCGTCTCCTCGTTCCACGCGTACGACGGCAGCATGTTGCCGGTGGCGATGGAGTGCAGCGCCGTGGCGATCATGATGACGCCCGTCGCGCGGCGCGTGTACTCCTTCATCGTCTCCTGGCAGACGATGGCGTCCGTCAGCGTGTCCGGAAGCGGCCCGTCGTCGCGGATGGAGCCGGCGAGGACGAAGGGGACGCCGGAGGTCACCAGCGCGTGCATGATCCCCTCCTTCACCACCCCCTGCTCCACCGCCGCGCGGATGGAGCCGGCGGCCCGCACGCGGTTGATGGCGCGCATGTGGAAGCCGTGCCCGCCGATCATGGGAAGCCCGCGCGAGTTCATCCCCAGCGTGGTGCCCATGGTGGCGGACTCGATGTCGTGCACGGCCACCGCGTTGCCGCCGAACATCACCCCCACGTAGCCGTTGCGGATGAACCAGGCCAGCGTGTCGCGCCCGCGCGAGTGCAGCACGGCGGGGCCCACCACCCACACGAAGCAGCCGCCGCGCTCCTTCTCCTCCACCAGGATGCGCGCCATCTCCACGTAGTCGGTGGGCTTCTCGCGCGACACTTCGGACGACATGAACTTGAACTCGCCCTCGGGGCCCGGGTCCGGATCGCCCATCAGCCCGGCCACGTGCACGAAGATCCCCTCCGAGCCGTCCTCGGCCATCCCCATGGCCACCTGCTGACCGGCGCGCACGTAGCGGCCCTCCAGAACGCGCGGCACGCCGTCCGGGTCCAGCACCAGCGCCGAGTCCATGCGCGGGTCGCGCGGGAGCCGCCACTCCCCGCCGGTGTGCACGTAGGTGGGAAGGTTGGTGGTGGAGAAGAAGCCTTCCGGAAGGACGCCGTCGGCGGGCGCCGGGGCGAAGCGTGCTTCGGGCGCGGACTGGAAGCGCGGCTGCGAAAAGTCCGGTGCGCGGTACATGGGGAACGATCTCGGCTGGGGTCTGGAGGGCCGCTCGGGCTGCGCGGAAGCGGGCGTCCGCGCGGCGCGGGGCCGGACGGAAAAGGTAGCGGGGGGGCCCCGCGGCGGACAAGCCGGGGGCGGGGTCTTTCGCTACGGGGCGCGAGGGTCCAAATTGCGCCCCCGCAACGCACAAACCGCAACGCTCCCAACCCCGGAGGCCGCACTGGCTACCGACTGGACGATCGAGGACTCCCGCGAGCTCTACAACGTGGAGGGGTGGGGGGTCGGCTACTTCGAGATCAACGACAAGGGGCACGTCGCCGTGCGCCCCACGCGCGAGGATGCGCGCGAGCTCGACCTGTTCGAGATCGCCATGGACATGGAGGCGCAGGGGGTGCGCCTTCCGCTCCTGCTGCGATTCTCGGACATCCTGCGCACCCGCATCGAGACGCTTACGGACCGCTTTCAGCACGCCATCCGGGAGTTCGACTACGAGGGCGGCTACACCACGGTCTACCCCATCAAGGTCAACCAGCAGCGCCACGTCGTCGAAGAGATCGTGGCGTTCGGCAAGGCGCACGGGGTGGGGCTGGAGGTGGGGAGCAAGCCCGAGCTGCAGGCCGTGCTCGCCCTCACCGAGAGCGCGGACCACCTGATCGTGTGCAACGGCTACAAGGACGAGGAGTTCATGCGCCTGGCCATGATGGGCCAGAAGCTGGGGCACAAGGTCCTCATCGTCATCGAGAAGCTCAGCGAGGTGGAGACGCTCCTGCGCGTGGCCGACGAGATCGGCGTGGTGCCAACGCTGGGCGTGCGCATCAAGCTCACCACCACCGGCAGCGGGCGCTGGAGCGAGACGGCGGGGGAGAAGAGCAAGTTCGGGCTCAACGCGTCGCAGGTGGTGCGCGTGCTGGACAAGCTGGAGGCGGCGGGGAAGCTGGACACGCTCAAGCTGATCCACTTCCACCTGGGCTCGCAGATCCCGGACATCCGCAACATCAAGCTGGGGATGGCCGAGGTGGCGCGCTTCTACGTGGAGCTGCGCAACATCGGCGTGGGGATCGAATACGTGGACGTGGGCGGCGGGCTGGGCGTGGACTACGACGGGTCGCGCTCCACCTCATCGGCCAGCGTCAACTACAGCGTGCAGGAGTACGCCAACGACATCATTTACGGCCTGGCGGAGGCGTGCCGCGAGAACGAGATCCCCATGCCGCACGTGATCAGCGAGAGCGGGCGCGCCCTCACCGCGCACCATGCCCTGCTGCTGATCAACGTGGTGGACCTGGAGACGCAGGTGGCCGGCGAGCCGGAGCCGGTGGACGAGGACGCGCACGCGCTGGTGCAGGAGCTGGCGGCGAC
>DASVVI010000299.1:0-1981 GCA_036386635.1 Longimicrobium sp. | reverse complement strand
GCCGCTCACCGGCATGTCCATGTCGTCCACCTTCGAGGTGCCGGGCTTCACGCCGCCGCCGGGCGAGGACCCCAGCGCCGCCATCATGTCCATCGACGACGCGTACCTGCGCACCATGGGCATCCCGCTGCTGCGCGGGCGTCCCTTCGGCCCGGCGGGCGACGAGCAGCGGGTCCTGGTGAACCGCGCGCTCGCCGCCAAGTACTGGCCCGGCCGCGACGCCGTGGGCCAGCGCATCCAGATGGACGACGACGTCTTCCACGTGGCCGGCGTGATCGGCGACGTGCGCGCCGCCGCCATCGCCGCAGAAGCGCCCCCCACGCTCTACTTCCGGGCGCCGCGGCAGACGTATTCGTACCTCACGCTGCACGTGCGCGCCGCAGGCGACCCGGCCTCGCTGGTCGCGCCCCTGCGCCGCGTGCTGGCGCAGGCGACCCCCGGCCAGCCCGCGCCCACGGTGACACCGATGTCCGACAACGTGGCCGAGTCGCTGGCCCAGGCCCGCTGGATCGCCACCTTTTTCACCCTGTTCGGGGGCGTGGCGCTTACCCTGGCCGCGGTGGGGCTGTACGGCGTCGTCTCGTACTCCGTCACGCAGCGCCGCCGCGAGATGGGGATCCGCGCCGCGCTGGGCGCCGGCCCGCGCCGCATCGTGGCGATGGTGCTGCGGCAAGGCGGCGTACTCGCCGCGGCGGGGGCGGTGCTGGGTATCGCGGTCGCGCTCGCCACCACGCGCGCCATCGGCAGCATCCTCTACGAAGTGGAGCCGGTGGACCCCACATCGTTCGCGCTGGCCCTCGCCGTCCTGAGCGGCGCGGCGCTCCTGGCGAGCTGGATCCCCGCCCGCCGCGCCGCCCGCGTGGACCCCATGGTCGCGCTGCGCAGCGAGTGATGCAAACGACTTCGCGCCGGCAAGCATCCTATACGCACGTGCCGTACATCCCATCTTTCCCGCAACGGAGTCTGCCCGTGAAGAACCTCACCCTCCTCGCCCTCGCCCTCCTGGCCGCTGCGCCGCTCGAAGCCCAGGGTAACAACTACGACTGGAGCGGCTCCATCCCCGCCGGCGCCACCCTGCGCGTCTCCACCGGCGCGGGCGACGTGAACGTGACCCGCTCGCAGGGGAGCACCGCCACCGTGCGGGGCCGCGTGCGCCGCGCGCAGGGCAACGAGCGCATCCGCTTCGAGCTGGTGCGCGACGGGCAGAACGTGACCATCTGCGCGCTTTACGCGGAGCGCGCCACCTGCACGGCGCAGGGGATCCGCGACGACTCGCAACGCGGGAATCGCCACGCCCGCGCGGACTTCACGGTGGAGGTGCCCGCCGGCGTGCTCCTCGCCGCCAGCAGCGGCACGGGCGACGTGGACGTGAGCGGCGCCACGGCGGGGGTGCGCGCCAGCACCGGCAACGGCGACGTGCGGGTGGGCGCCGGCGCGGCCGAGGTGAGCGCGTCCTCCGGCAACGGGACGATCCAGGTGCAGGGCGCGCGCGGCGCCGTGCGCGCTTCGTCCGGCAACGGGCGGATCGACGTGGCCACCTCGGCGGGGCCGGTCAGCGCCTCCAGTGGCAACGGCGACATCAACGTGACGATGGCATCGCTGCGCTCCACCGGCGACCTGAGCTTCAGCAGCGGCAACGGCGACATCACCCTGCGCCTTCCCGGTGACTTCGGGGCGGAGCTGCAGGCCAGCACGGGGAGCGGATCGGTGCGCAGCGACTTCGAGGTGCGCACCACGGGCCGCATCACCGCACACCGGCTGCACGGCACCATTGGCCGCGGCGGACGCTCGCTGCGCATCTCCACCGGCAGCGGCAGCATCGCGCTGGAGCGGGCGGGCGGAGCGCAGTAAGCTGGTCTCACGCGAAGGCGCAAAGGCGCAAAGAAAGGTTTTCCGTGTCTTGCCTTAGCGTCTTCGCGCCTTTGCGTGACATCCTGATCTTTTAAGTTCGACTTCTCGATCCCCCGGACCGATCATGGAC
>DASVVI010000298.1:0-2746 GCA_036386635.1 Longimicrobium sp. | reverse complement strand
GTATGGGTAGAGCCTGCGGAGGGCGCCGCAAGAGATGCGGGCGCTTTTACCGGCGCCAGCGTGCGACTGGGATCAGGAAGGCGATGCAGGCGACGGAGCGGCGCCCACTCGGTGCTCCCCGCCCATGCCAGCGTTGCCGTTCAGCTCCGACGTGAAGACCCCCCGCCCTTGCCACGACGTGGCCCGCGCGCTTCAACCTACGAGCTCGTAGCCCATCGCGGTCGCCCGTGGCACCTCAGGGGTTTTCTCCGTGACTTCCTCCACATAAGGATCGGTCAGCAGTTCACCTGCCGAGACGCCGAGCGCACCCGCGAGGCGACCGAGCGTCCGCAGCTCCGGATTCGCGTCACCGCGTTCGATCTTGGCGATCTTGGGCTGCGAAAGGCCCGCACGCAGGCCGAGTTCCCGCTGGGTAAGCTGAAGCTCCTTTCTGAGTCGGTACACATTGAGCGCAAGGACGGCGACCGGTGCCTCGGCCTGCCACGCGGCCTTGAAAGCATCGTTCTCGGATGCTTTACGGGCGAAAAACTCTTCAGCCCTCATTGTTTCCCCTCACAGTGGCGGCGTTTCCAATCGAGGCGCATCGCCTCGGCACGCTCGATATAGCTCTCGAACTTGCCCAGCTTGTTCAACACCGAGCGCGCATCGATCTCCGTGAAGACGCACGCCGCGATGAGCCGAATTATACCGCATAAGGTATAATCTCACAAGGTCGAGAGTTCGACGTTCAGCGTCCAGAGGCTCACAGTGCATCCCCACCGCCCACGGGCTGAGCGATGTTCCCCGCTTCTATTACGCGTGTGCAGACAACTCCGGCTCCGCTAGCGAATTGCCAGCGGCGCCGGAGTCAAAGAAGCGGGAGACGAGACGAACGCGTGAACCGTAGGTTGGACGGCTTACGCCAGACCGCTGAGCCGCTCCCATCCTGGGTACCCCGGAAGCGGTACTCCGGTGCAGTCAGGGGCGGGGGGGAACGTGGAGCGGCCCGGCGCCGCCTGCGGGCGTACCGCGCGCGGCCGTGACCATCAGGGCGGTGGTGCGCAGCACGCCGTCGCGCACCACGCCGTGCCGCAGGAGGCGCCACCCGCGCCACACGCCACGGGTTTCCCACAGGCCCGCGAGCGCCGCGGCCGCATCCCGGTCCCGCGGCTGGAGGGCGTCGCCGTAGCGGGCCAGGAAGACCGCCGCCTGCCGCGTGTAGCGGGCGAGCACCTCCTTCTGGCGCGGGCCGAACAGCGTCCCGCGCACCTTGTCGGCGATGCTCCTCGCCCCCCACGGGCGTGCTCCGATCGTGTTGCCGCCATGCTGCCGGTAGAGGATCGTCGGCTCGTCCACGTAGCCGATGCGACCCAGCCCCGCCGCGACGAGCGCGAACCAGTGGTCGTGCATCATGGCCTCGGGCGGCACCGGCGCCGCGAGGGTGTAGAGGGCGCGGTTCACGGCGATGGTGCAGCCGGTGGCGACGTTCGACACCAGCAGGTGCGGGAACGCCGCGCGGGCCGGCTCGATCTCCTGGTACGCGATGGCTGACGGCGCGATCGGATCGAGCGCTTCGCCCACCACGGCGAGGTCCGTGTGCACCAGGAGCGGCGTGCCGGGTGGCGCCTCCACCTCCATCGCGATCAGCCGCGCCAGCGTACGCTCGATCTTGCGCGGGAGCCACACGTCGTCCTGGTCGCACAGGAAGACGTGCTCCGCCGTGAGATGCGGGAGGATGCTGGAGAAGTTGGCCGCCACCCCCAGCCGCGGCTGCCCCGCGCGGACGATCCTGATGCGGCCGGGATGCCGCGCCGCGCAGGCTTCCAGTATCCCCACGGTGCCGTCGCTCGATCCGTCGTCCGAGGCCAGGATCGAGAAGTTCCGGTGCGTCTGGGCGAAGAGGGAGTCCAGCAGCGCCGGCAGGTACCGCTCGCCGTTGTAGGTCGCGAGCGCGATCTCCACGGGGATGGCGGAGACCTCCCGCTCCGGGCCTCCCTCGGCGCCGTGCACGAGGAGGGCGAGAGGCGTTCCCTGGCCGGGCGCCGGAAAGCCGAGCCGCCAGCTGAGCTTGTGAACGGGGACGCGGTTCGACCTCACCGTCTCCATCACGCGGTCGCGGTTCCCCCGGCCCAGGGCGAAGAACTGCACCTCGTGCGGCCCGTCGGCGCTCACCCTGGGCACCGCGCGCCAGTGCCGCCGCAGCTCGCGGTCATCCCGGCACATGTCCGCGAACAGGTAGTGCAGCCAGTGGTAGAAGTCCGCCTTCTCCACGAGGCTCCAGTACCGCTCCGCCCGCGCCAGCCAGCCGAGGACCAGCGGGTGGCCGGGCTCCGCGGCCAGGAACCAGCTCGACAGCAGCCTGTCCGGCCCCGGGCGCGAAAAGGTGAAGAAGCCCGTCTGCGCGACGGCGGGGAGCCAATCGGCCAGGGGGGTGGCGCAAAAGGCGGTGCCATCCACCCAGACTCCGCCGTGGCGGGCCAGCAGGTTGAGGCGGATGAGGTTGGACCTGTGGGTGAGGCTCATCTCGCGGTGCGGGAAGAGCGACTCCGGATCGACCCACTGGAGGACGGTGCGCGCGTCGAGCGCGACGACCTCCGCGTCGGGATTGCGCTCCGCCCACGAGCGGCGGCAGGCGGCCACCAGCGGCGGCGCCTGGTCCCACCCCTGCTCCCAGTAGATCCAGACGCGCCCCGGCACCCCGCCGCCGCGCGGCGCCGCCCCCGCCGGCAGCGGAGCGTCGAGCCGGCGCGGCGGCCCCAGCAGCCGG